>SUUD01000041.1 GCA_015062715.1 Olsenella sp.
ACACGGTCGACGCCTTCGAGGCCCTGCCGCTGGTGAACGACCGCTCCAAGCCGCGCGTGGGCGTGGTCGGCGAGATCCTGGTCAAGTTCCACCCCACCGCCAACAACAACCTGGTCGACGTCATCGAGGCCGAGGGCTGCGAGGCCAACGTGCCCGGGCTCGTCGACTTCTTCCTGTTTGGCCTGTCGGGCGCCCAGAACACCAACGAGGAGCTGGGCACCAAGCTGTCCAAGCGCTTCAGCCACGACGCGGGCATCGTGCTCATCGAGACCATGCGCCGGCCCATCGACCGCATGCTGCGCAAGTCCACGCGCTTCGAGCCCTACATCGACATCTTCGAGCTGTCCCAGAAGGCGGCCGAGGTCCTGTCGCTGTGCAACACCATGGGCGAGGGGTGGCTGCTCACGGCCGAGATGTGCGACCTCATCGAGTGCGGCACGCCCAACATCGTGTGCGCCTCGCCGTTCGCGTGCCTGCCCAACCACGTGGTGGGCAAGTCGGTCATCAAGCGCCTGCGCCAGATGCACCCCGAGAGCAACATCGTGGCCGTGGACTACGACCCCGGCGCGAGCGAGGTCAACCAGCTCAACCGCATCAAGCTCATGATCAGCGTGGCCAAGGAGAACTGGCGCCAGGCCCGCGAGCGCGGCGACGCCAACGCCGCGTTCCGCCTGACCAACCCGGACGACCCCACCGAGCGCATCGTGGCGCCGTACGTCGACGAGACGCGCCGCTCGCAGCTGGGCGACCGCGAGGTCAACGGCTCGCCCGACGGCGACTTCACCTTTGGCAACTCGGCTGCCGCCTGCGTGCCGGCGACGATCGAGCTGAGCCCCGAGCAGCTGGCCAAGATCGAGGAGGCCAAGCGCGCCGCCGGCGTCGAGTAGAGCTTTTCGGACACAACCCTGCGTCTATTCCCAAACGGGTTTCCGCCAACTGGGCAAACGACGTGGGGTTGTGTCCGTTATTGCGGTTGTGTCCGAAAGCAGGTCTCAGGCAATGTGCCATGGGACACCCACCCCGGAGGATTTGTCCCACAAGGGCGAGTCATGAGCGCAGCGAATGAGCGAGCGAGGCGAGCGCCGAGCCCGGTGGGACAAATCCTCCGGGGTGGGTGTCCCGTTACTCGACGGTGCCCAGGGTGAGCCCCCAGCCGTGGGCGGTGACGATCGAGTTGAGCTGGTCGCACAGGCGCGCCCGCCCGTAGCGGCCACCTGGCAGGAGCGAGACGACCTCGAGGATGTCCTCGTCCAGGTCGTCGGCCTTGGCCTGGACCAACACGTCCACCTTGTCGACCGTGTCCGCCTGCAGGTAGAGCCTGTCCACCAGATGCTGCAGCTCGAACTGCTCCTCTGCCGCCATGCTGCCCCCGAATGTGACGATTGGTGTTCTTGTCCCCCAATGGTAGCAGTGGCGGGCCGCGCCACACCGTATACTTTCAGCAATCGAAGGCCGAGAAGAGGGGGAGACATGGCAAACGCATACCAGCAGATGGACCGCGCCGAGCTCGAGGCCGAGGTCGCGCGCCTCGAGGCCCAGGCAGACGACCTGCGGGCGCTGGGGCTCAAGCTCGACATGGCGCGCGGCAAGCCCAGCCCCGAGCAGACCGCCCTCTCCAAGCCCATGCTTGACCTCCTGACCAGCGAGACCGACCTCACCGACGGCGCCATCGCGGCAGACAACTACTTCGCGCCCGACGGCCTGCCCTCGGCGCGTGCGCTCGCGGCAGAGCTCCTCGGCGTCGACGCAAAGAACGTGATCGTCAACGGCTCCTCGAGCCTCAACCTCATGCACGACCTCGTGGCGCACGCCTATGCCCTGGGCGTGTGCGGGGGCGAGCCGTGGTGCCGTCAGGGTGCCATCAAGTTCCTCTGCCCGGCCCCCGGCTACGACCGCCACTTCACCGTGACCGACCACTACGGCATCGAGAACGTCCCCGTCCCCATGACGCCTGACGGTCCCGACATGGACCTCGTGCAGGACCTCGTCGAGAACGACCCGCAGGTCAAGGGCATCTGGTGCGTGCCCAAGTACTCCAACCCCCAGGGCTACACCTACTCCGACGAGACGGTCCGCCGCTTCGCCGCGCTCAAGCCCGCGGCGCCCGACTTCCGCATCTTCTGGGACAACGCCTACATCGTCCACGACCTCTACGACGAGGGCGACGAGCTGCTCAACATCTTCGACGCCCTTGCCGAGACGGGCAACGACGATCTCGTCTACGAGTTCGCCTCGACCGCCAAGGTCACCTTCCCGGGCTCTGGCATGGCCTTCGTGGCCGCGAGCGACGCCAACATGGCCGACATCCGCGCCCACTTCGCGGCCGTGCGCGTCTGCCCCGAGAAGATCTCGCAGCTCGCGCATGTGGCGTTCCTGCACGACGCGGCGGGCGTCCGCGCTCACATGAGGAAGCATGCCCAGGTCCTGCGCCCACGTTTCCAGCTGGTCGAGGAGAGGCTCGCCGCAGGCTTGGGCGAGCTTGGCGTCGCGACCTGGACCAACCCGCGTGGCGGCTACTTCGTGAGTTTCGAGGGCCCGGAGGGCTCGGCCAAGGCGATCGTGTCGCTTGCCAAGGAGCTGGGCGTCACCATGACCGGCGCGGGCGCCACCTGGCCCTACAAGCAGGACCCGCACGACAGCAACATCCGCATCGCGCCCACGTTCCCCTCGCTGGAGGACCTGGGCGCCGCCCTCGACGTCTTCGTGCTCTGCGTCAAGCTCGTCTCGGCGCGCCTGGCGCTGGCGGAGAAGTAGGGGAGCGGCGGGGAACCCCGCGCAACGGCCTTCTGCCGCGGGCACCCGGTCGGGTGCCCGCGTTCCATGTGGCTGCCATTTTCGGACATTTTGGAAACAGGATATTTCTGAGCTGCGGAAACGCGGAGTCTTATGTAAACCATCCCCCAAAATGTCCGAAATGTGCCGGCGGTCGGGAGGTCGGATCCCGGCGCGCCTCCCCAAGATGGGGACCGCGTGCGCGGGCACATAGTCATGCCAAGGACTGCCGGGCTTCTGTACAATAGCAAGTTGCATGATTCTGTAACCCACGCGAAAGAGGGCGCACCACATGGCCTCGAACAAGAAGAGCAAGCTCGCAAGGCAACAGGCGGCGACCAAGGCCCGCCGCGAGAGCAAGCAGGGCGCAGCCACGGTCGGCACCACCAAGTCCGCGCCGGCGACCAAGGCCGAGAAGAAGAAGCAGACGCAGTCGCTCGGCATCAAGGTCGCGGCCGTCATCTTCGCGTTCATCCTCGCCGGCTCCATGATGCTGCCGTCCTGCTCGGCCATCTTCGAGGGCCGCAACGCCCGGAACGCCCAGCAGCAGGCCGCCGAGGCCCAGGCCCAGGCGGAGGCAGATGCCGCCGAGGCCGAGGCCGCCGAGACGACCGAGGGCGAGGCCACCGAGGAGCTCACCGGCATCGAGCTTGCCGACAGCAGCTACCAGCCCCTGGTCGACGAGCTCAAGGCCAAGCTCGACGAGAACCCCGACGACCTGGCCTCGATCCTCAACCTGGGCAACTACTACATGAGCTGGGGCATCGAGGTCGGGCAGGCCGCGTCCACCGACCAGGAGAACCTGTACGCCTCCGACCTCTTTGACGAGGCCGTCTCCTACTTCGATCGCTACCTCGAGCTCAACGAGTCCAACGACGTCCGCAGCCGGCGCGCCCTGTGCAGGTTCTACGCGGGCGACACCCAGGACGCCATCCGCGACCTCGAGGAGTTCACCGAGGGCGTCACCGACTACGGCCCGGCCTGGGTCTACCTGGGCATGATGTACGAGTCCACGGGCCATGCCGAGGACGCCGAGCAGGCCTACCTCAAGGCGGAGGCCGCCGACCCGGACGATCTGTACGGCTCCAAGTCGTACGCCGAGGAGCGCATCGCCGCCATGCACGGCACCGACGCCTCGGCATCCGGCACGACCGGCGCCACCAGCGGCACGAGCCTGCAGGACGTGCTCTCGGGCGCCTCGGGCACCGGGTACTAACGAGAAAGCGAGGACCCAGATGGAACTCACCATCCTCAGCACCACGAACGAGGGCCGTCGCACGCTGGCCGTCTCGGGCGAGGTCGACGTCTCCAACGCCTCCGAGCTGCGAGACGCCCTCGACGCGGCGTTCGCCGACGACCTGGCCGAGGTCGAGGTCGACCTCGCCGACGTGGCCTACATCGACTCGACCGGCATCGGCGTGCTCGTGGGGGCCGCCCACCACGCCCAGGAGGCCGGCGTCACCCTCACCGTGGCCCGTCCCCAGCGCAACGTCGCCCGCGTCCTGGGCCTGCTTGGCGTCGACGCCGAGCTCAACGTCCGTCCCTCGGGCGCTGCCGAGCAGGCAGACCCGACCGAGTAGGGAGGCCCGAGGTGTTCGGTATCGGCGAGGCCGAGTTCGCGATCATCGTGATCTTTGGGTTCATGCTCTTTGGCCCGGACAAGCTCCCGGGGATGGGGCGCACCATCGGCCGCGCCCTCAAGCAGTTCCGCACGGCCCAGGAGGACCTCACCAAGGTCGTCCAGACCGAGATGATCGACCCCATGAACCTCATCGCCAAGGAGGAGGAAGAGCCGAGCATCGAGGACGACCTCGACGCCGCCGACTCGGACGCCGACCTTGACGAGGACGACGCCGACGAGGCGCCCAGGAAGGCCGCGAGGCCCATGAGCTTCGCCGAGCGCAAGGCGCAGCTCGAGGCCGGCCGCAAGGCCGCCGCACCGCATGCCGCCTCCGAGGACCCCGACGACACCGACCTCGACGAGGACGATGACGACCTGTCCCTGCACATCTACGACGCCGACTCCGACGACGACATCGACGACGAGGAGCCCGAGCCCATCGTGGTCGGGCGCAGCGCCGCCGACCTCTATGGCGTCTCGGGCCTGGGCGCCAAGGCGGCCCCTGAGCCGGAGTCGGAGCCCGAGTCCGAACCCGAGCCCGAGCCTGCGCCCGCCTCGGACGAGGACGAGGCCGCCCGCAAGGCCGCCAAGAAGGCAAAGAAGAAGGCCAAGAAGGCAAAGAAGAAGGCCAAGAAGGCCAAACTCGCCGAGGACGCCGCCCAGGCGCCCGCAGACGGAGAGGAGGACGGGGACGCCCAGGCCTAACGCCCGCGACCCCAACGAATAATGCCCATCGGTCCCGCACGCATGCCCTTGCTCGACCATCTCGGCGAGCTGCGCCGCCGCCTCACCATCGTGGTCGTCTCGGTGCTCATAACCTCGGTCATCATCTACGTGGCCACGCCCACCCTCATCGAGATCATGATCGACCCCATCCGCTCGGCCATGCCCGAGGGCGGCGAGCTCACGGTCCTCACGGCCCTGGGAGGCTTCACCATCCGCTTCAAGGTGGCGTTCTTCTGGGGCATGATCGTGTGCGCCCCGATCATCATCTGGGAGGTCATGGCGTTCTTCCTGCCGGCACTGCATGAGAACGAGCGCAAGTGGGTCGTGCCCACGGTGGCGGCCCTGGTCGCCCTGTTCTTCCTGGGCATGATCTTCTGCTACTTCGTGATCCAGCCCGCCGCCTTTGGCTGGCTGCTCGCCCAGACCGCGGCCTTCGCCGACAGCATCTCCAACGCCGAGGACTACCTCAATATCATGATGCTGCTTGAGATTGGCTTCGGCATCGCCTTCGAGCTGCCGCTCGTGATCTTCTACCTCTCGATCCTGCACATCGTGCCCTACAAGACGCTGCGCGAGAACTGGCGCTTCGTCTACGTGGGCCTGTTGGCGCTGTCGGGCGTGGTCACGCCGGACGCCTCGCCGGTCACCATGATCCTCATGTTCGCCGCGCTCATCGGCCTGTACGAGGTGTCGCTGTTCGTGGCACGCCAGGTCATCACCGCACGCGACGGCAAGGCCGCCCTGCGCTGGACCCGCGAGGACTACGAGCGGCACGAGTTCGAGGAGGCTGCCGCCTAGTTGGGCGCGTCCCCGCGGCATGACCTGCCATCGCACCTACCTGCAAACTTCACCGAGCCGTCACGACTCGGCGCCTGGAGAAATTGTGTCGGGGGCGCCAAACACTATATAGTCGCGAGAGACTGACGCCCCGGCAAGCGCCGGGAACCCATAGCTTGGCAAGGAGATGCACGTGAAGCTTGTCGTCACAGAGAAGAACGATGCCGCGCAGCAGATAGCGCGGCTCCTGTCCGACTCGGGCAAGCCCGTCGCGGACAAGGTGTACAACACGCCCGTCTATCGCTTCCGCAAGGATGGCGAGGACTGGGTCACCATCGGCCTGCGCGGCCACATCCTGCAGCCCGACTTCCCCACGGAGCTGCACTTCAACAAGAAGGAGGGGTGGTTCGCCGAGAACCAGGCGGGCGACCACGTCCCGGCGGACATCCCCGACGGCCTGGCCCGCCCTCCCTATGACACCAAGCGCAAGCCCTACCTGGCCGACGGCATCGACCTCAAGGGCTGGAAGCAGCCGGCGCTGCCCTACCTGGTGTGGGCGCCCATCGAGAAGCTCCCGGCCGAGAAGGAGATCATCCGCGCCCTCAAGAGCCTGGCCAAGAAGGCAGACTCGGTCATCATCGGCACGGACTTCGACCGCGAGGGCGAGCTCATCGGCTCGGACGCCCTGCGCCAGGTGCTCTCGGTCGCGCCGGACCTGCCGGCGAGCCGCGCGCGCTACTCGGCCTTCACCAAGGCCGAGATCGACCACGCCTTCGAAAACCTCGTCGAGCTCGACCAGGACCTCGCCGACGCCGGCGAGAGCCGCCAGTACATCGACCTCATCTGGGGCGCGGCCCTCACGCGCTACCTCACCACCGCCAAGTTCGGCGGCTTTGGCAACACCCGCTCGGCCGGCCGCGTCCAGACCCCCACGCTCGCGCTGGTGGTCGAGAAGGAGCGCGAGCGCCTGGCCTTCGTCCCCGAGGACTACTGGGTCATCTCGGGCGAGGCGGCCAAGGACGGCACGGCGTTCCGCATCTCGCACGCGCAGGGGCGCTTCAAGGACGAGCAGGCCGCCAACGCCGCCTTTGCCCGCGTCCGCGATGCCGCCAGCGCGACGGTGACCGACGTCGAGCGCAAGAGCCGCACGCAGAACCCGCCCGCGCCCTTCAACACCACGTCGCTGCAGGCGGCCGCCGCGGCCGAGGGCATCTCGCCGGCGCGCGCCATGCGCCTGGCCGAGAGCCTCTACATGGACGGCCTCATCTCGTACCCGCGCGTCGACAACACCGTCTACCCCTCGTCGCTCGACCTCAAGGGCGTCGTGCGCGAGCTGACGGGCGTGCCGCAGTACGCGCAGGTGGCCAACCGCCTGCTCGCCCAGCCCAAGCTCCACGCCACGCGCGGCAAGCAGGAGACCACCGACCACCCGCCCATCTACCCCACGGCGGCGGCCAACCCCGACCGGCTCCAGCCGGCCGCCTGGAAGCTCTATAACCTCATCGCCCGCCGCTTCTTGGCCACCCTCATGGGCCCGGCCACGATCGAGGGGACCAAGGTCTCGCTCGACGTCGCCGGCGAGCCCTTCTCGGCCAAGGGTGACGTCCTGGCCAAGCCGGGCTTCCGCGAGATCTACCCCTTCGGCCTCAAGAAGGACGAGGTCCTGCCCGAGCTGCGCCCCGGCGACGTCTGTGACGTGCGCTCCATGAACCTCGAGGCCAAGCAGACCGAGCCGCCCGCGCGCTACAGCCAGGGCCGCCTCATCCAGGAGATGGAGCGGCTGGGCCTGGGCACCAAGTCCACGCGCGCGAGCATCATCGAGCGCCTCTACGAGGTCAAGTACCTCAAGGGCGACCCCATCGAGCCCAGCCAGCTGGGCATGGCCATCATCGACGCGCTCACCACCTACGCGCCGCACGTGACCTCGCCCGACATGACCGCCGAGCTCGAGGGCGACATGACGCGCGTCGCCGAGGGCGGCGAGACGCGCGACCAGGTGGTCGACCACTCGCGGGCGCTCTTGGCCGGGATGCTCGACGACCTCATCGCCCACAAGGAGGACCTTGGCGCGGCCATCTCGGACGCCGTCACGGCCGACGCCAAGGTGGGCGTGTGCCCCAAGTGCGGCCACGACCTGGTCATGAAGAGCTCGCCCAAGACCCGCGGCAGCTTTATCGGCTGCATGGGGTGGCCCGACTGCGACGTCACCTACCCCGTGCCCAGCAACGTGAAGATCGAGCCCATCGAGGGGGAGGCGGGCGTGTGCCCGGAGTGCGGGGCGCCGCGCATCAAGTGCAAGCCCTTCCGCGCCAAGGCCTACGAGCAGTGCGTGAACCCCGCCTGCCCCACCAACCAGGAACCCGACGTCGTGGTGGGGGAGTGCGCGGCCTGCGCCGCGGCTGGGCGCGAGGGCAAGCTCGTCGCGCACAAGAGCGAGCGCACCGGCAAGCGCTTCATCCGCTGCACCAACTACGACGACTGCGGCACGAGCTACCCGTTGCCCCAGCGCGGCGAGCTGCACGCCACCGGCGAGACCTGCCCCGACTGCGGGGCGCCGATGGTCGAGGTCACCACGGCGCGCGGCCCCTGGAAGCTCTGCGTCAACATGGACTGCCCCGGCAAGGAGAAGAAGGCCGCGTCCGGCCGCGGACGTTCCGGCGGCGCGCGCAAGGGCACCACGCGCAAGGGTGGCGGCACCCGCAAGAAGAAGGCCTAGGGCCACGATGACGGGAGAGGGCATGGCCACCACCAGACCAGGCGTCTTCATCACGCTCGAGGGCACCGACGGCAGCGGCAAGTCCACCAAGGCGCGCATGCTCGGCGAGGAGCTCTCGGCGCTCGGCCGCGAGGCCGTCATCCTGCGCGAGCCCGGCGGCACGGACATCTCCGAGAAGGTCCGCCAGATCCTGCTCGACCGCGACAACGGCGAGATGTCGCCCACCTGCGAGCTGCTCCTCTACGAGGCGTCGCGCGCCCAGCTGGTGGACGAGGTCATCCTGCCCGCGCTCGGGCGCGGCGCGGTGGTGGTCTGCGACCGCTTCTACGACTCCACCTATGCCTACCAGGCCTGTGCCCGCGGCATCGACGAGGCCCTCGTCCGCGCTGCGAACCAGATCGGCAGCTGCGGCGTGGTGCCCGACAGGACCATCGTCTTCGACCTGCCTACCGAGGAGTCCTACGAGCGCGCCACGCGCCATGGCGTGGACCGCATGGAGGCGGAGGGCATCTCGTTCCAGGACCGCGTGCGCCAGGGCTACCTGGCGCTTGCCGCCGAGGAGCCTGACCGCATCCACGTGGTGCTGGGCTCCGGCGAGAAGGAGGAGGTCTACGAGCGCATGGTTGCCGAGCTGCTCGACGTCCTGCCCGAGCTGGGGGAGGCCCGGCATGCCTGAGGTGGCTGCCCTGCAGCGCATCGTGGGCCAGCCCCGCGTCCGCGAGTTCCTCGAGGCCGCCGTCCTCGAGGGCAGGCTGAGCCACGCCTACCTCTTTGTCGGGGCTCCTGGCTCGGGCAAGCTCGACGCGGCCTGGGCGCTCGCGAGCTGCATCGTGTGCCCCAACGGTGGTGACGGCACCTGTGACGAGTGCATCCGCGTGAGCCACCGCACCCACCCCGACGTGCACCTGCTCGAGCCGGCGAGCGTCGTGGGCTACGTCGTGGACCAGGTCCACGAGCTCATGGAGGACGTCCAGATGGCCCCCATGCGCGCCCGCGCGAAGGTCTACATCGTCAACCGCGCGGACCTGTTGCGTGACCGCGCCGCGAACGCCCTGCTCAAGACCATAGAGGAGCCGCCCGCGGGCGTGTACTTCATTCTGTTGGGCCGCTCGGTCGACGCCATCCTCCCCACGATCGTCTCGCGCTGCCAGCAGGTGCCCTTCCGCATCGTCCCCACCGCGGACGGCATCGCCCAGCTCGTGCGCCGCTGCGGCGCGAGCGAGGTGGATGCCGCCGTCGCGCTGGCCGTCGCGGGCACGCCCGAGCGCGCCGTGACCTACCTCGGCTCACCCAAGCGCCAGGAGGTGCGCCGCCTCATGGTTCGCACGCTCTCGGAGCTTCCCGCCGACGACACCTGGGACGTCCTGCGCTCCGCGGACGACCTGTACACCGCCGTGCTCGACGCGGCCGGCATGCTCGACGAGAGGGGCCGCCGGCGCAAGCGCGACGACGTGGTCAAGACCGAGGTCAGGGAGCGCACGCGGGACGTCGAGGACTACCTCTCCGCCGCGGCCCTGCGCCAGCTCGAGGTCGACGCGCGCCGCACCATCTCCGCCCGCGAGCGTTCGGGTATGATGGAGGCGCTGGCCGCCGCCGAGTCGCTGCTGCGCGACTGCCTGGTGGCGCGTGAGGGCGCGCCGGGCGGCATCACCAACCAGGACGCGGCCGCGACCGTCGAGGCCATCGCCGCGCGGACGGGCACAGACGGGCTCGTGCGCGCACTCGAGGCCGTCACCCGTGCCGGCGACGACCTCGCCCACAACGTCACCCCCCAGGTGGCCCTCGAGGCCATGCTCATAGCTGTCAAGGAGGCGCTCACATGCCCACCGTCATCCCGGTGAAGTTTCCCTACGCCCAGCGCGACCTGTGGTTTGACCCACAGGACACCGAGGCCGTCGCCGGCGACCACGTGATCTGCTCGACCGAGCGCGGGACCGAGATCGGCCTCGCCACCATGAACGCGTTCGAGGTCCCCGAGGAGGAGCTCGACGAGAAGGGCGCCGGCACGCTCAAGCCGGTGCTGCGCGTGGCGACCGACGAGGACCTCGACCGCGCCGACGAGCTCGCCCAGCGGGGCGAGCAGGCGTTCCCCACCTACCGCAGGCTCGTCAAGGAGTCCGGCCTCGACATCAAGCCCGTGGGGGTCGAGTACCTCTTCGGCGGCGAGAAGGCCGTGTGCTACTTCGCGGCCGAGGAGCGGGTCGACTTCCGCCAGCTGGTGCGCGACCTCAGCCGCGAGCTGCACGAGCGCATCGACATGCGCCAGATCGGCGTGCGCGAGGAGGCGGCGCTGGTGGGCGGCTACGCCCACTGCGGTCAGGAGCTGTGCTGCGCGCGCTTCGGCCGCCAGTTCGAGCCCGTCTCGATCCGCATGGCCAAGGAGCAGGACCTGCCGCTCAACTCCACCAAGATCAGCGGCGCCTGCGGGCGCCTCATGTGCTGCCTGCGCTACGAGTTCGAGGCCTACCGTGACTTCAAGGGCCGCGCGCCCAAGAAGAACGCCGTGATCGAGACGCCCCTGGGCAAGGCCAAGATCATAGAGTACGACACGCCCAAGGAGCAGCTCGCGCTGCGCCTCGAGAGCGGCAAGGTGGTGCGCGTGCCGCTGGCCGAGATGGAGGCCTCGGAGGCCGCGCACAAGAAGAGCGAGGAGCTGGGCTGCCCCTGCCGGCCCGACACGGTGACCCGCGAGACCCTCGAGCGACTCAACTCGCCCGAGGTGCAGA
>SUUD01000240.1 GCA_015062715.1 Olsenella sp.
TCCTCGCCAGCTTCTTCGTCCGCTCCATGTCCTCTTCCGCGGTCTTGACGTAGAAGTCGAAGGTCGCCTGCGCGCGGGAGTCGTCGAAGGAGATGGAGTGCAGCCATTTCCTGTAGTCGGCGGTCCACGTCTTCTTCAACGTGCCCGACTTGGTCCTCGCGTTCCACACGTGGCCGCGCCTGAGCAGCATCGCGCTCGTTTGCAGCCTCGAGCGCTTGGAGGCGGCCACCGCGTCGTAGTAGGCCCTGGTGAGGTCCCTCAGCGCCTCCGTCTGTTCGTCGGGGACCCAGACCGCCCTGGCCTTCGACGCCGGGTTCGTCATCTCCGCGAGGAGCCGGTCGGCATCTCTGCGGTCGTCCTTGAGCAGCTTATCCTTGCCGTCGCGCGCGATGCTCGTCACGGCTATCACCTCGCAGTCGTGACCGAGGGCGGCGAGCTCGCGCTGGAGGGCGAACCCGCACGGTCCCGACTCGTAGGCGAACAGGTAGGGCGGCGTCGCCCACCCGGCTGCCCATCCCGCCACCTCGGCGGCAGCAGGGCAGTTGGACAGCCTCGTCCTCCTCGCCTCTCCCGTGGACAGGTCAAGGGCGCTCAGGTTGCACGACCTCGCGTGCTGGTCGATTGCGATGAGCGTCGCATGGTCTGAGTTGATGGTATACTGCGCCATCGAAGGCCCCTTCCTCTAGTCTCTTTGCGGATCGGCTGGAGCCGACTCGCCTGGCAGCTGTCAGCATACCAGCCGACGCCCGCGTCAACAGAGCTTGGGGTCTTCAAATCTATTGAGCCCCGTCATACTTTGGTGCGGGGCATATTGTCTAACAACAGCAAGAGTCGTTAGGGGAGAAAAGCCTGAACTGCCACCGGGGGGTGTTCCTATGGTTTTGTCAACTGGTTTTCTCGGTTGACTTCCCTTCGAACGGCAACGCTGACGCGGGCCCCGCAAGGGGCCTGCGCTTTTCTCTGCTGACGGTCCGCTATGCCGCGTACGGCACCTTGTCCCGCATGATCGCGTAGATCACCTTGATCCTTTTCCTCGCCACGGCTTTCAGGGCCTCGCCGTGGCACATGCCGCGGTTGCGGCAGCGGCGATAGTAGTCGCCGAAGCGGTTCTTGCTCCTCGCGAGGGAATTGCAAGAGAAGATGAGCAGGTTCTTGAGCCTCTTGTTGCCCTGTCTGGACGTGCTGACCGACGATATCGAGGTGCCGGATTGCCTGTTCCTCGGCGCGATGCCGCAGTAGGATGCCAAGTGGTCGTGGTCCGGGAAGTCGGCGATGTCTATGGCGATGACGAGCTCGGAGGCGGTTCGGGGGCCGATGCCCGGCACGGTGAGCAGGCACTCGTACGTGGCGTCGTCCGAGAGCATGGCGGCTATGCGCGCGTCGAGCACCTCGGCTTCCGCAGACGCTTCCCTGATGCGCCTGGCCAACGTCATGACCTGCTGGTTCTCCGCCTCCACCATGCACTTGGGCGGCCTGGTCGAGGTCGCGATGGCATCCCATGCGGCATCCATCTTCCCCCTGTCCGCGCCCCTGGTCGCGGCGCCCATGGCGGCCTTCCCCGCGTCTGCGATCCCCCACGGGCCGCCGAGCTTCTCGAGCATGTTGACCCAGCGCGGGTCCGAGAGGTCGGCGAGCGCCTCGAATGGCGGGCACGATTCGAGCAGGATGCTCCGCAGCCTGTTCTTGTCCCTGGTCGCGCAGGTCACCATGTGGTTGCGCTGCGCCGCCATCGACCGCGCCGCTTCGAGCTCCGCGTTTCCGCGCGGGACCGGCAGCAGGGAGTCGGGGATGCCCAGCGCGGTCTTGGCGATCACCATCGCGTCGCGCTCGTCGGTCTTCGCGTCCCCGGCGAAGAGCCTCGCGGCGCCGTGCGCGGCAATGCCCGGAAGGTACGCAACCTCGAGCCCGGCCATCCTCGCCCTCCGAATCGCCAGCGCCCCGATGTTTCGCACTTGGTCGACCACCACGAGCGTTCCACGTCCGACCTGCGCGAACAGGTCGTCGAGCTCTTTCTCGGAGTTCATGACGGGCCGGTTCGCGGCGATTTCCCCCTCAGCCGTGACGAGGCAGGCCCAATGCGAGCTCTTGCCGACGTCGAGCCCCAGCACGGCTTTGCGGACAATTGCGGGCTTCACCATGGTATCCTCCAATCGTTCGGTCGATCGGATGCTGGTTCGCGCGACACCCACATTACTTGGCCGTGGCGCTTTCGAAGGGGCCCGGCAGGTTCCTATCAGTCGTCTGAGCCAGCGACGCCCGCGTCGGCAACACCCCCCGGGCCCTCATGGGGCAGGGGCACAAGGCCGTCCGCGGGCGTCCGATCGGCAGTCCATTCGGACATGACCCAATCGTAATCCGTAGATAACGACGAAGGTCGCAATGTCCGGATTAGCTACAAGTCAGACTGTAATGGGCACATCGGTGTTGTATCAGATTTCACGGCGACCTATCTGGCTAACGAGGGGGCGCCGGAATCATTCGCCGCGCGAACATACGAACCACCATCATTCTGGGCTTTTGGCGTCTAGCCCCAAAGCCCAGATTCGCTCATGGTCGCGATGTCCGGGTCCGCTTATGATACCGGAACCCAGATTCGCCCGGGCCTTTCATGGCCTCGGAACCCAGATTCGCCCTGACCTCGAAATCCAAACCGCACACGGGTTCCAATTTGGACCGCCGGTCACTGCAAGCCCGAAATTGCGTCACTGAAAGGCCCTATCTGGCAAGGGCGCGTTTTCATGGTTGATTTGGCAGCTCTAGTGATGAGAATTGCGACAATTCGGGCTCTTCAGTGACGAGTGATTTGCATTTGCCCAGTTCAGAGAATTTGCTCATCGGCAAAACCCATCACTGAAGGGCTGAAATCAACCATGAAAACAGGGTCTTGCCAAATAGTCCGCTTCAGTGATGTAAAAACGGGCTTTCAGTGA
>SUUD01000241.1 GCA_015062715.1 Olsenella sp.
AGGGCGGCCAGGGCCATCGCCCAGATGTCCTGCCTGCCGTCAAGCTCCGCGGAGCTGCGCCTCTCGGGGAACATCCCCAACTCGACGCTCGCCAGGCGACGGGCGGCCGAGTCGCGCTTGAAGACCGTCGCCGACTTGGGCTCAGGGCGCATCTCGAGGGACTGCGGGGCCGTGTCGTCGAGGGACTGGGCGTTGGGGACGTAGCGGATCTCGTCCGGCACCACCATGGCCTCGGCTGCCGCACCCGCCTCGAGCGCGTCGCGCCCGGACTCCCGGGCCGCCTCGGCCCACCAGGTGGTTCCCATGTCGGCGGCCGAGCCGTCGGCGCGCCTGATCACCGGCACGTCCTCCATCATGCTCGCGCCGATGCGCTCGCCCAGGACGCTCGCCACGCCGCGCGCGGCCGTCGCCATGCGCTCGGCAAGGGTGACGCGGGCGACGTAGCCCTCGGCGACCTCGGCGTAGTCGACGTCGCGGGAGCCGAAGGGTCGGGCGTGGCGCATGGTCGCCTTGCCCGTGGCCACATGGGCGGCAGCGCGCGGCTCGACGACCTCCTGGACGCGTATGGTCCCGGTCTGCTCCCAGTCGCTGGTCCTGAAGTGCCGCGCGGCATGCGAGACGCCCGGCCTGACCGCCGCCGCGTAGTGCCTGCCCGCGGGCTCCGCCGCCGCCTCGCGGCGCTCCCCCGTCCTGCGCTCGCCGCGCTGGATGTGGATGGCGGCCGCGGCGTCGCCGGGCTCGAGGTGCGTGAGGACGACGTAGGCGACGCCCCCCACGAGGGCACCCACCGCGGCGCCGCCCACGAGCGGGGCGACGTCGCCGACGAGCGCGGCGACGTTGATCGCGGCACCCGCCTGCGCGGGACCGGGAACGACGGAGCTTCCCAGAAGGCCGGCGAACACCGCCGGGCTGGCTCCCATGGACATCCTCTCTGGCACCTCCCCATGGCGTGCGCCAGGCACGCCCTGTGGTACGGCGAAGAGACTCCCTGCTCTCAGGACAGGCCACCTGCGTGGCCGGGGCTGCGGCGTCGTTCGTCTCATCTGCATGTACCGCGGCATATGACACAAGCCTGGGCAGAGAAGCCCAGACATAGCTGAAACTATACCTGTTATCTGCAGAATAGCAACCGACACCCTCAACCTCAGGTCGAGGATGGGGCCGGGAGGGCGAGGCGGGCCGGGGACGTCGCCCCGGCCCGCCTGAGGTGCCGTGCTATGACGCTGCCGCTAGAGGGCGTCGGAGTACTCGGAGAGCTGCGCCTTCTTGGCCGAGCGGATGAGGAACTCCTGGTTGGAGCTCGTCGCCTTGAGGCTCTTCACGAGCGAGGCCTCGGCGCGCTCGACGTTGTTCATGTTGGCGAGGATCCTGCGGATACCCCACACGAACGGCTGGAGGTCGGCCTCGATGAGCAGGTCCTCGTTGCGCGTGCCCGAGGCGACCGGGTCGATCGCGGGGAAGATGCGCTTGTCGGCGAGGTCGCGGTCGAGCTTGAGCTCCATGTTGCCCGTGCCCTTGAACTCCTCGAAGATGACCTCGTCCATCTTGGAGCCCGTGTCGATGAGCGCGCTCGCGATGATGGTGAGCGAGCCGCCGAACTCGATGTTGCGGGCGGCGCCGAGGAAGCGCTTGGGCGGATAGAGCGCGGCGGAGTCGACGCCACCAGAGAGGATGCGGCCTGACGCGGGCGCCGCCAGGTTGTAGGCGCGTGCGAGGCGGGTGATGGAGTCGAGCACCACGACGACGTCCTCGCCCTGCTCGACGAGGCGCTTGGCATGCTCGATGACCAGCTCGGACACCGAGGTGTGGTTTTCGGCGGGCATGTCGAAGGTGGAGGCGACCACCTCGCCGCGGATGGAGCGCTGCATGTCCGTGACCTCCTCGGGGCGCTCGTCCACCAGCAGGCAGATGAGGTGCACCTCGGGGTTGTTCGCGGCGATGGACTCGCAGATGCGCTTGAGGATGGTCGTCTTGCCCGCCTTGGGGGGCGAGACGATCAGGCCGCGCTGGCCCTTGCCGATGGGCGCCACCAGGTCGATCGCACGGCCGGTGATGGAGTCCTTGCCATGCTCGAGCTTGAGGCGCTCGTTGGGGAAGATGGGCGTGAGGTCGCGGAAGTTGGGGCGACGGCGCGCCTCCTCGGGCGGGCGACCGTTGACGGAGTCGACCTGCTGGAGGGGCGGGAACTTGCTGTTGCTGTTGCGGCTGGGGCCGACGGTACCCTCGAGGACGTCACCGGGGCGCAGGCCCAGCGAGCGGATCATCTGCTGGAAGACGAAGGCGTCGTCGGGGCCCTGCATGTAGTTGTTGGTGCGCAGGAAGCCGTAGCCCTCGTTCTGGATGTCGAGCACGCCGCGCACGTGGCGGAACCCCTCGGCGCGCGCCGCGGCCACATAGATGGCCTCGACGAGCTCGCCCTTCTTCATGCCCGCGCCGTCGATCTCGAGCTCGGTGGCCTTCGCCCTGAGCTCGGCGACCTTCATCTCGGAGAGCTCGTCGCGGGTGAGCGTGGGCTCGGCAGGCTCGGCCATGTTGTTGCCGCGACGGTTCCTGCGGCGGCCCTGGTGCTGCCCCTGCTGGTTGTTGCCCTGCTGCTGGCCGGCGTTCTGCCCCGCGCCCTGCTGGTTGTTGCCCTGCTTGTTGCGGCGGCGCTTGCGCGACCCGGCCTGCGGTGCGGCGTCCTGCGCGGGCGCGGGTTCGGCGGCGTCAGCCTCCTGGAGGGTGCGGGCGGGCAGGCTCGACGGCTCGGCGGAGGCCTGCGTCATCTCCTGGGTGAGGCGCGTCATGGCATCAGGGGTCGGCGCGTCCGGGGTCGGCGCGGCGGCGCCATCGGCATCGGCGGCGCGGCGGCGGCGACGGCCGGGCTTGGGGGCCTCGGCGGCCTCGGGCTGCGCGGGCGCCGCGGGGGCGGCCTCCTCGACGG
>SUUD01000042.1 GCA_015062715.1 Olsenella sp.
CCGCGTCCGCCTCGGCCCCGGCACCGGCAAGGTCACCGTCAACGGCCGTGACGCCCTCGACTACTTTGGCCGTCAGCAGCTCGTCGACAACGCCTGTGCCCCCTTCAAGGTGACCGACACGGTCAACCACTTCGACGTCATCGCCAAGTGCGAGGGCGGCGGCGTCACCGGCCAGGCCGGCGCCCTTCGCCTCGGCATCGCCCGTGCCCTCCTCGAGGCTGGCGACTACCGCGCCGACCTCAAGAAGTCCGGCTACCTCACCCGTGACGCCCGCGCCGTCGAGCGCAAGAAGTACGGCCTGAAGAAGGCCCGCAAGCGTCCGCAGTTCTCCAAGCGCTAAGGCTTCTCACAACGCACTGCCTGGGACCCGCCACCTGCTGGCGGGTCCTTTCTTTTGCCGGTTTCCCTTGTCGTTCCGGCCGGGTCGCGCGGTCTCCCTTGTCGTTCCGGACACAAGCGCCGCCCCCGGAGGTCCGACTCCGGGCGCTACGACAAGGGAAACCCCAGACAGACGGGCGCTACCCGCGCCGCGCCTCGAGCTTGGGCAGGAGGTACTCGTTGTAGAGGTTGTCCAGGATGGCCACGGTGGGGATGGCGAGCAGCACGCCAACGGAGCCAAACATGCGGCCGCCCACCACGATGCCGACCAGGATGAGCAGGCCGGAGACGCCCAGCGAGCTGCCAAAGAGCCTCGGCTTGATGAGGTACCCGTCGCAGGCTTGCAACAGGGCTGTGAAGACCAGGAAGAAGATGGTGAAGCGGACCTCGACCAGGGACAGGATCAGGGCGCCGATGGCCGCGCCGATGAGCGGGCCAAAGGTGGGGATCAGGTTGGTGACGGCCACCACGAACGACACCAGGCCGGCGTACGGGATGCCCATGATGGTCATGAACAGCGCGTTTGCCGTGCCGATGATCAGGCTGTCCAGCAGGTTGAAGACGACGTAGCGGTTGAGGATGGAGTCGCAGCGGCGCAGGAACCGCACGGTCGTGTCGTACTGGGCGGGGGAGAGCAGCGCAGCGAGCAGACGCTTGGCGCCCTGCTTGAGGTGGTCCTTCTCGAAGAGGAGGTAGATCGAGAGCAGGATGGCGATCGCCCACTGGATGACGCTCTTGCCCGCGAGCGTGGAGGTGTGCAGGACCACGTCGGTGTTCTCGCGCAGGAACCGTATCGACGCGTTGACGAGCTCCTCGCGCGACGAGACCAGGCCCTCCAGGTCAAACTCCATCCCAAACAGCGTGATGCTGGTGAGCGACGTGGTGGCCTGCCCCGCATACCTGCTCAGGTTCTCGACGAAGGACGTCACGCCCACGATCAGCTGGGGGACCAGGATGACCAGGAGCACGGACAGAAACGCGAACACCGACACGAAGGCCAGCGTGTTCGAGGCAAAGGCACGCCTCCGCTCGACCTTGACCTCGCTGAACAGGACCCGCGCATACAGGTTGGCCAGGGGGTTGACCAGGTAGGCGATCACGGCGGCGAGCAGGACGGGGGAGAAGAAGCCGACGAAGGTCTCGACGGCCCCCCAGATGGACGGCAGGTGCGTCAGCACCGCGTAGACGACGACGGCCGCGCTCAGCGCGAGCGCGTTGGGAAGCCAGGTCTCGAGTCGCAGGGGGTTCTTGTCCATGAAGGCGCCTCGTCTCGCAGGAAAAACATCCAGAAGCAGCTTCCTTATTCTACCAGTGCCGTCTTCGCATGCCGTGGCGTTCGGGCCGCACGTCGGGTCTTTTGTCGTGAAGGGTGCCCGGGGCGCACCACGGCCCCATGCATGCTGATAGAATCACACATAGGTATAGACATGCCGTATGGCCCGCACACACGCATCTGACACGCAGCAGGTCGACGGGAACGGTTTGGAGGCTCCCCATGAGGTACTTTGGCACGGATGGGTTCCGCGGTCGCGCGAACGAGGGGCTCAACGTCGAGCACGCCTTTCTCATCGGCCGCTTCGTCGGCTGGTACTACGGTGCGCGCGAGGAGAAGAAGGCGCGCGTGGTCATAGGCAAGGACACGCGCCGCTCCAGCTACATGTTCGAGTCGGCCCTCGTGAGCGGCCTGGTGGCCAGCGGTGCCGACGCCTACATGCTGCACGTGATCCCCACGCCGGGCGTCTGCTACGAGGTCATCGACGGGCAGTTCGACTGCGGCATCATGGTCTCGGCCAGCCACAACCCCTACACCGACAACGGCATCAAGCTGGTCAACGGCGAGGGCTACAAGATGGACGAAGACGTCCTCGAGCAGATCGAGGACTACATCGACGGCAAGGTCGACGTGCCGCTGGCCACCGGCGACGCCATCGGCCAGACGGTCGACTACATGGTGGGCCGCAACCGCTACATCGCCCACCTCATCTCGAGCGCCAACTTCAGCCTGCAGGGCGTGCGCGTGGGCCTGGACTGCGCCAACGGCGCCGCCTCGAGCGTGGCCAAGCCGGTCTTCGACGCCCTGGGCGCCGACGTCCACGTCATCAACAACGCCCCCAACGGCTTCAACATCAACGTGGGCTGCGGCTCCACGCACCTCGAGAACCTCCAGACCTACGTGGTCCGCAACGGCCTCGACGTGGGCTTTGCCTACGACGGCGACGCCGACCGCTGCCTGGCGGTCGACGAGAACGGCCACGTGGTCGACGGCGACCTCATCCTGTACGTGTGCGGCCGCTACCTGTCCAAGTACGGACGCCTGGCCAAGGACACCGTGGTGCCCACCGTCATGAGCAACTTCGGCCTCTTCCGCGCCTTCGACGAGATCGGCGTCAAGTACGAGACGGCCGCCGTGGGCGACCGCTTCGTCTACGCCAAGATGCGCGAGGGCGGCTACGCCCTGGGCGGCGAGCAGTCGGGCCACATCATCTTTGGCGACTACGAGACCACCGGCGACGGCATCATGACGTCGCTGCGCCTCATGGAGGCCGTCCGCGCCGAGCGCGAGAGCCTCTCCACGCTCACCCGCCCCGTCACGCTCTACCCGCAGCGCCTCGACAACGTGACCGTGACCGACAAGGACGCGGCCCTGGCCGACGAGGGCGTCAAGGCCGCCATCGCCCAGGCCGAGGCCTACCTTGCAGGCAACGGGCGCGTCCTGGTGCGCGCCAGCGGCACCGAGCCGCTCGTGCGCGTGCTCGCCGAGGCCCCCGAGGAGGGGCTGTGCCGCGCCGCCAACGACTTCGTCCTCATGGCCCTCGAGCCCTACCGCGCGTAAAGGAGACCGAGCATGTGCGGAATCGTCGCCTACACCGGCCAGGACCAGGCCGCCCCGTTTTTGCTCAAGGGCCTCGCGACCCTCGAGTACCGTGGCTATGACTCTGCCGGCGTCGAGGTCATGGGCGCCGACGGCGCCCTGCACGGCGTGAAGTGCGCCGGCAAGGTCAAGGTCCTGGTCGACCGCTGCCGCACCGCCAACCTGGTGGGAACCTGCGGCATCGCCCACACGCGCTGGGCCACCCACGGCGCCCCCACCGAGACCAACGCCCACCCGCACCGCGACTGCTCGGGGCGCATCGCCGTCGTGCACAACGGCATCGTCGAGAACTTCCGCGAGCTGCGCGCCGAGCTCGAGGCGCGCGGCCACGCCTTCGAGAGCGAGACCGACACCGAGGTCATCGCCCACCTCGTCGAGGAGGCCTGGGCGGATGCCGCGGGCGACCTCGTGGCCGCGCTGCGCGTGGCTACCGGCCACCTCCAGGGCTCCTGGGCCGTGGCCTGCATCTGCGCCGACGCACCCGGCCAGGTGGCCGTCGCGCGCAACGGCTCACCGCTCGTCGTGGCGTCTGCCGGCGGTGCTGCCTACGCCGCGTCCGACATCACGCCGCTCGCGAGCGTGACCTCCAACGTCATCACCCTCGAGAACGGGCAGTTCGCCCTTCTCGGCCCGGACGGCACGGTCGCCGTGTCCGACGAGGCCGGCGCCCCCGTGGACGAGCCCTCCCGCGTGACCATCGACTGGGACGCCTCGGCGGCCACCCTCGGCGGCTTCGCCGACTTCATGGCCAAGGAGATCGCCGAGCAGCCCGAGGCCATCGAGCGCCTGCTCGCCCAGCACGTGGGCGACGGCGGCGTCGCCCTCGACAAGCTCCGCCTGACCAACGACGAGCTCGCCGCCGTCGACAAGGTCTACCTCATCGCCTGCGGCACGTCCTACCACGTGAGCCTCATCGCCCGCACCATGATCCAGACCTGGGCCAAGGTCCCCGTGGTCTGCGACTACGCCTCGGAGTTCATCTACGAGCAGGACGTCCTGGTCACCGACAACACGCTCTGCGTGATCATCTCGCAGTCCGGCGAGACGGCCGACACGCTCGCCGCCGCCCGCCGCATCCGCAAGATGGGCGCCAAGGTGCTCGCGGTCACCAACGTGCTTGGCTCCACCGCCGAGCGCGAGAGCGACGGCGTGCTCTACGTCCAGGCCGGCCCCGAGGTCTGCGTGGCCTCGACCAAGGCCTACACGGCCCAGATGGTCGCCTGCGCGCTCTTCGCGCTGCGCCTGGCCCAGGCAAACGGTGCCCTGGGGCTCGACGAGGTCCGCGCCCACTGCGCCGACCTGGCCCTCATTCCCGACAAGATCCGCGAGGTCCTGGCCCGCGAGGAGCAGGACCGCCTCGCCGCCAACGCCTTCCGCGAGGCCAGCTCGTCTCTGTACCTGGGCCGCGGCGTCAACTCGACCACGGCCTACGAGGGCGCCCTCAAGATCAAGGAGATTAGCTACCTGCACGCCGAGGCCTACCCGGCGGGCGAGATGAAGCACGGCCCCATTGCGCTCCTCGAGAAGGGCTTCCCCGTGGTGGTCGTGGTCCCGTCCGACTCCGTGCGCGACAAGACCGTCAGCAACATCCAGGAGTGCCTGGCCCGCGGCGCCTCAATCATCGCGGTGGCCACCGACGGCGACGAGAAGGTCGCCCAGCTCGCCAAGCACGTGCTGTGGATCCCCGAGATGCCCGACGAGATGCTCGTGCCCATCGTGGCCGTCGTGCACCTGCAGATCCTCGCCCGCTACGTCGCCCTGGCGCGTGGCTGCGACGTGGACAAGCCCCGCAACCTGGCAAAGTCCGTCACGGTGGAGTAGCGCATGGCACTGGCAGGCATTGGCGTCGACATCATCGAGATCGCCCGCGTCGAGCGCGCCCTCGAGCGCACCCCCAACATCCGCCGGCGCATCTTCACCGACGAGGAGCGCGCCTACTGCGAGCGCACGTCGCGTCCCGGCCTGCACTACGCCGGCCGCTTCGCCGCGCGCGAGGCGGTGCTCAAGGCGCTGGGCACCGGGTTCTCGCAGGGCATCGGCCTCAAGGACGTGTCGGTGACCCGGGACGAGAGCGGTCGGCCGCAGGCGCTGCTCGTGGGCCGTGCGGCCGAGGTGGCCGCCGAGCAGGGCGTCCTCGAGATCGCGCTGTCGCTCTCGTTCACGCACGACATGGCGGTCGCCAACGCGGTTGCCGTGACCGAGGCGGCCCGCCCCCGCAAGGACGAGGTGCGCGACCCCGAGGCCGACCTCGCACGCAGCTTCAAGGAGGCGCGCTCCGTCCTGGACGAGCTCGAGCGCCTCGAGGATGGCAACGAAGGCGCGACGCCCGATGCGCTGCGCGACCAGAAGGAGTGACCAGAAGTGCAGCCCATTCTCAACGTCGAGGACGTCCGCCGCGTGGAGCAGGCGCTCACGCGCGAGGGCGTGAGCATCTCCGAGCTCATGCACCGGGCCGGCGCCGCCGCGGCGCAGGAGGTCCTGCGCATGGGCGAGGTGGGGCGGGTCGTCGTGCTCGCCGGCACCGGCAACAACGGCGGTGACGGCTGGGTGGCGGCCGAGGAGCTTGTCGCCGCGGGCGTCAAGGCCACGGTCGTCTCGCCCATCCCGCCCGAGAACATCAAGGGCGACCTTGCCAAGATGGTCGCCGCGAGCGCCGTGTCCGCGGGCGTGCCCGTGGTCGTGGGGCCGCCGCGCTCGACGCTCGAGGAGCTGTTCGCCCAGGCGGACGTGGTCCTCGACGCCATGCTGGGCACCGGCTTCCGCGGGAGCCCCGCCGCCCCGTACGACATCTGGATCGACACGCTCAACATGAGCGGCGCGCGCGTGGTGGCCGTCGACGTCCCGAGCGGCCTCTCGGCCCAGACCGGGCACGCGCCCACCAGCTGCGTCTATGCCGACGTCACCGTGACCATGATCGCCCTCAAGCCGGGCCTTTTGGCCGACGAGGGCCGCGACGCCTGCGGCGCCATCGTGGTGGCGCCCCTGGCCGAGCAGGCCTCGCGCCTCGTCCTTGACGAGGACCCCGTCGCCTGGCGCGCCGAGCTCACCGACTACCTCCAGGTCATGGCGCCGCCCTCCAGCGCGGTCGACAAGTACTCGCGCGGCTCGGTCCTCGTGGTCGCGGGCTCTGCGCGCTTCCCCGGCGCCGCGGTCCTGGCCGCCCGCGCCGCCGCCCGCGCCGGTGCCGGCTACGTCACGCTCGCCGTCCCCGAGCCCGTCGTGCCCATCGCCCAGGCGCACCTCGTCGAGGTGCCTGTGGTGGGGCTGCCGGCCGAGGAGGGCGGCACCTTCTCGCAGGACGGCCTCGACGAGCTCGAGCGGCTGGCCGAGCGTGCCGACGCGGTCCTGGTGGGGCCCGGCATGCAGGTCACCTCGTCCACCGTGGCCGTGTGCTCCAGGCTGCTCGCGGTCGACGTGCCGCTCGTGATGGACGCCGACGCCCTCAACTGCCTGGCGCGCCTCACCTCCAACCGGCTCGACAACTTCCCCGAGCTCATCCGCAGGACGAGCCAGCTCGTCCTCACCCCGCACCGCCGCGAGCTAGGCAGGCTCATGGGCCTGCCCGACGCCCCGCCCGACTCGCTCACCTCGGCGCTCGAGGCGGCCCGTCGCATCGTGTGGGCCGACGGCGGCTCCGAGCTCGCCATCGTCGCCAAGGGCAACGCGACCGCCTGCGTGGGCGTCAACGCCGCCATCCTGCCCAAGCCCGGCCCCGCCTCGCTGGCCACCGCCGGCTCGGGCGACGTGCTCGCCGGCATCATGGCGGCCCAGCTCGCCCGCACCGGCGCCGAGGGCGACGCCCTGCCGCTCATGTGCGCCTACGCCTGCGAGGTGCACGGCTATGCGGGCTCCATCGCCGCAGAGCGCTTTGGCTCGACCGGCGTCATGGCCTCCGACATCGCGGACGTGGTCGGCATCGCCGCCGACGTGGTCGAGGAGCACGCGTCTGCCCCCGCTGGGGAGGTGGCCTAGCATGATCAACCTCAAGTCGCCCGCCAACCGCTGGGCCTGGGTCGAGATCGACCAGGCCGCCCTCAGGCACAACGTCCGCGAGTTCCGCGCCATCATCCCGCGGGGCGTCAAGATGATGTGCGTCGTCAAGGCCGACGCCTACGGCCACGGGGCCGTGGCCTGCTCCAAGGTCATGCTCTCCGCCGGTGCCGACCAGCTCGCCGTGGCCACGGTCGACGAGGGCGTGCGCCTGCGCGAGGCCGGAATCGAGGCACCCATCCTCATCCTCTCCGAGCCGCCGGTCACCAGCGTCGAGACGCTCGTCGAGCACGACCTCATGCCCTCGGTCTACTCCGAGGAGTTCGCCCTCATCTACGGCGAGGCCGCGGCGGCCGCCGACAAGGTCGGCCGCTACCACCTGGCCATCAACACGGGCATGAACCGCATCGGCGTGCTGCCCCGCGAGGTCGTCGAGTTCCGCCGCGCCATCGACTTCCACCGCGGCCTTGAGTGCGCGGGCACGTTCACGCACTTCGCCACCGCCGACGAGATCGGCGGCTGGGACTTCGAGCTCGCGCTCAACCGCTTCGTCACGGCCGTCGACGCCCTGCGCGAGGCCGGGATCGACCCGGGCATCGTGCACTGCGACAACACCCCGGGCACCATCCTGCATCCCGAGGCGCGCATGGACATGTGCCGCGTGGGCATTGGCCTGTACGGCCTGCACCCGGCCGACGTCACCATCCCCAAGATCGACCTGCGGCCGGTCATGAGCGTGCGCGCGCGGGTCACCCACACCGTATACCCCGAGGTGGGGGATGGCGTGAGCTACGGCCTCACCTACCGCGTCCCCAAGCGCAACGTCCAGATCGCGACCGTGCCCATCGGGTACGCCGACGGCCTCTCGCGCAACCTCTCCAACCAGATGGAGGTGCTGGTGGGTGGCGCGCGCTGCCGCCAGGTGGGCCGCATCTGCATGGACCAGTTCATGTTCGCCGTCGACGTCAACACCAACCGTGCGTTCCACCCCACGCACCCCGTCGAGTTCGGCGACGTGGTGACGGTCATCGGGTGGGACGGCGACCAGCTCATCACCGCCGACGACCACGCACGCCTGCGCGACACCATCAACTACGAGGTCACCTGCGACTTCGGCCTGCGCCTGGAGAAGGTCTATGTCTAGCCGCCGCGGCGGGGCGGTCGCCCATGCCTAGGCCGCGCAGGCCACGCCCGTCTCTTGCCGATGTGGAGGGAACCATGGCCGTCATGCATATCCCCGGGCACGAGCACCAGAAGCCCCGCGAGGTCACCCTGCCCGAGATCTGGAACGTGCTGGGCAACTGCCAGCGCTGCCCCTTGGGCCAGACGCGTACCAACCTCGTCTTTGGCGTGGGCAACCCCCGCGCCCGCGTCATGTTCGTGGGCGAGGGCCCCGGCCGCAACGAGGACGAGCAGGGCGAGCCCTTCGTGGGCGCCGCCGGCCAGAAGCTCAACTCGATCCTTGCCGAGGCGGGCCTCACGCGCGAGGAGATCTACATCGCCAACGTCATCAAGTGCCGCCCGCCCGGAAACCGCAACCCCAGGCCCGAGGAGATCGAGGCCTGCTCGCCCTTCCTGCGCGAGCAGATTCGCTCCATCTGGCCCGACGTCATCGTCTGCCTGGGCAACTTCGCCACGCAGTTCGTCATGCGCACCGAGAAGGGCGTCACCAAGCTACGCGGCCAGATGTACCAGGTGGGCCACTTCCAGGTGATTCCCACCTTCCACCCGGCGGCGACCATCTACCACCCCGAGTGGCTGGACGACCTCGTGGCCGACATGCGCATGCTCGGCGCGTGGCTTGCCGAGCACCCGGCGGGAGGTGACGGGCAGTGACGGCCGAGTTCCGCACCACCTCGCAGGACGAGACCATCGCGCTGGGCAGGCGCCTGGGGGCGCTTCTGGAGCCGGGCGACGTGCTCGTGCTCACGGGCGACCTTGGAGCGGGCAAGACCCAGCTCACCAAGGGCATCGCGGCGGCAATGGGCGTGGAGGATGACGTCACCAGCCCCACGTTCAACATCCTCATGATCTATCCCGGCGAGCGCATGGACCTCGACCACTTCGACCTCTACCGGCTGGAGAGTGCCGACGAGCTCGAGGACACCGGCCTCTTCGACCTGCTTGGCGCCGACGGCGTCTGCGTGATCGAGTGGGGCGAGCAGTTTGCCGACGAGATAGGGGAGGAGCGCCTGGACGTCTTCGTGACGCGCCTGGACGACGAGGCCGAGCCCGGACAGGAGCCCCCGCGGCTGGTCCGCCTCGTCGCGCACGACGCGCGCGGCGAGGAGATCTGCTCCTCCCTGCGGTAAGCTGAGGCGCCGCCCCCGAGGGCGGCGTCTCTGTCAGTGGGGCACGCCTAGCCCCGAGGCGAGCCGTTCCGTCACCACGACACGCCCCGTCGTTCCGACGAGGCGGGCAAGCTCATCGTAGCCTCGCACGCCGCACTTGGCGTACACGCTGTTGAGGTGGCGCTTGACGGTGTTCTCCGAGATGAAGAGCTCGTCGGCCAGGTCGCGCCTGGCAACGCCCAGGCCAACCCGGGCTACCAGCTCCTCCTCGCGGGAGGTCAGGTGGAAGCGGGCCGCGAGCTCGCTGCCCTTGGCGGGGTAGCTCCCGCTCATGAGCCCAAGGGGGTAGAGGCTCGCGAAGCGCGCGCAGAGGTGCTCGTTGATGACGCCCAGCACCTGCATGTCGAGGTCCGAGAAGTCCCCCTCCTCGAGCGAGCGATAGATCACCACGTTGCCATAGGCAACCCCGTCCTGCGCGATGTTGAGGCCAGCCCCAAAGTGGGCGCCGATGGGCTCGAGCCACTCGCGCATGAACTTCGAGCCCGAGAAGTACGGCTCGCTGATGATGTCCGACTGCCTAAACTCGCGACGTTCTGCCTCGGCCGAGTACCAGAGGATGAAGTCGTAGTAGATGTACTTGTCGCGGTAGAGCGCGAGATGCCCCTCGGGGATGTCCGCGCTGTGGTACTCAAAGAACTCGACCCGCTCGTCCCTGCTGCCGATGAGGCAGGTCATCGAATGCGAGAAGGGCACGATGTCGCGCAGTCGTCCCACCACCATGTCCAGGTCGGGAAAGCCGGGCGTGCGATAGAGCTCCGCCACCAGATTGTTGATCATTCGCCAGGTGCCCGCGGGAATCTGCTCGTCTTCCATAGGGATAACACCAACCTAACACCTAAGTGCCAACTGGCACTTTCATAGCCTGGGCCTATGGAGGTTATTCTGCCATATGTGGGACACTCGCCCCGTCAGCACCACGACCTGCCGTCTCCCGACGGGGAAGGAGCGCGCCATGGGCATGCCCAAGGACTTTATCGAGACCACCGACTTCACCAAGAAGCAGATTCTCGCCATCGAGGAGCTCGCCATGGCCATGAAGGCCGCCATCAAGGAGGACGGCTACTACCCGCATCTCCTGCGCAACAAGAGTCTCGGCATGATCTTCCAGCAGGTCTCCACCCGCACCCGCCTGTCGTTTGAGACCTCGATGACCGACCTTGGCGGCCACGCGCAGTTCTACGGCCCCGGCACCATCCAGCTGGGCGGCCACGAGTCCCTCGGCGACACGGCACGTGTGATGGGAGACCTGCTCGACATCATGATGGCCCGCGTGAACCGCCACAAGGATGTGGTGGGCCTTGCTGCTGGCGCCGCCTGCCCGGTCATCAACGGCATGTCCGAGTACAACCACCCCACCCAGGAGCTGGGCGACCTGCTCACCATGCTCGAGAACCTGCCCGAGGGCAAGAAGATCGAGGACTGCAAGTTCGCATGGATTGGCGACGCCACCCAGACCTGCTTCTCGCTCATGTGCATCTGCGCAATCATGGGCATGGACTTCGTGCAGTTTGGCCCCAAGGGCCACCAGCTCACCGACGGTGCGCTGCAGGTCGAGAACAAGGTCGACCTGCTCGAGGTCGGCAACAAGCTGTGCGCGGTCTCCGGCGGCACCATCACCATCTCTGACGACATCGAGTGCATCAGGGGCGCCG
>SUUD01000242.1 GCA_015062715.1 Olsenella sp.
CGCGGAAAGAAGAACGGCGTCGAGGGCCTGCGCATCGTCGAGCGCGCCGAGCTCGAGGAGATGGAGCCCAACATATCCGACGAGGCGCTCTGTGCGCTCTTTGCCCCCACGGCCGGCATCGCCGACCCCTTCGCGCTCACCTGCGGCATGGCCGAGAGCGCCGCGGCGAACGGCGTCACCTTCCGCTTCGACTGCGAGGTCACCGGCATCGACCGCGACGATGCGGGCAACTTCGTCCTGCACACGACGACCGGTGACGTCACGACCCGCTCGGTCGTCAACGCCGCGGGCGTCTATGCCGACGCCATCCACAACATGGCCTGCCCCGACAAGATCGAGATCATCGCCCGCAAGGGCGAGTTCTACCTGCTCGACACCACCGCAGGCGATCACATCAGGCGCACCATCTTCGCCCTTCCCACCAAGATGGGGAAGGGCGTCGCGCTCATGCGCACGGCCCATGGGAACCTCCTCATCGGGCCCACGGCCGTCGACATGGAGGACAAGCAGTCCACGGACACCACCCGCGAGGGCCTCGACTCGGTTGCGGCCCGCTGCGCCGTCACCATCAAGGACGTGCCTCTGCGCGAGACGATCACGCAGTTCGCGGGCCTTCGTGCACACCGCCCCGAGCACGAGTTCCTCGTCGGCGAGTCGCCCACCACGCCACGCTTCTTCGACGTCGCGGGCATCGAGTCTCCAGGCTTCACCTGTGCGCCTGCGATCGGTGTCCATGTGGCCGCCCTCGTCTCCGAAAGTCTTTGCCTTGAGGACAAGCCGGAAGGGGAGTGGAGGCCCGGACGCAAGCCCACGGTCGACCTCACCAAGCTCACGCCCGACCAGTGGGCAGGGCTCTGCGAGGAGGATCCCGCCTATGGCAACGTCATCTGTCGCTGCCGGACCGTCTCGGAGGCGCAGATCGTCGACGCCATCCACCGCGACCCGGGCGCCAGGAGCGTCGACGGCGTGAAGCGGCGCACCTGTGCCGGCATGGGCCGTTGCCAGGGCGGGTTCTGCTCGCCCAAGGTGATGGAGATACTCGCCCGCGAGCTGCCCGACATGAAGCTCTCCGACGTCACCAAGCGCGGTCCCGGCTCCGAGTTCATCGTCGGCGAGGCCAAGGACCAGGAAGGGGGTGTCGGCCGATGAACGACTACGACGTCATCGTGATCGGCGGTGGCCCCGCGGGGCTGGCTGCCGCATCGTCCGCCCGTGAGCATGGTGCCGGTCGCGTGCTCGTCATCGAACGCGACGACCGCCTAGGCGGCATTCTCAACCAGTGCGTCCACAACGGCTTTGGCCTCATCACCTTTGACGAGGAGCTCACCGGCCCTGAGTATGCGGCGCGCTACGACAGGATCGCCCACGACGCGGGCGTGGAGTTCATGCTGGGCACCATGGTCGTCGACGTCTCGCCCGCCCGCGTCGTCACGGCCGTCTCCGCCGCGCAGGGCGTGGTGCAGCTATCCGCGGGCGCCGTCGTGCTCGCCATGGGCTGTCGCGAGCGGCCACGCGGCGCGCTTGCCATCCCCGGGTATCGCCCGGCCGGCGTCTACACCGCCGGCACCGCACAGCGCCTCGTCAACATGGAGGGCCTCATGCCGGGCCGCGAGGTCGTGGTCCTCGGCTCCGGCGACATCGGCCTCATCATGGCGCGCCGCATGACGCTCGAGGGGGCGCATGTCGCGTGCGTCGCGGAGGTCATGCCCTACTCGGGCGGCCTGCGCCGCAACATCGTCCAGTGCCTCAACGACTTCGACATCCCGCTGCTCCTCTCGCACACGGTGACCCGCATTGAGGGGGCCGACCGCGTCGAGGCGGTGTGGATCAGTGAGGTCGACGAGCGCATGCGCCCCATCCCCGGCACCGAGGTCCGCTATCCCTGCGACACCCTGCTGCTCTCGGTGGGCCTGTTGCCCGAGAACGAGCTCTCGCGCGACGCGGGCGTGGATCTTTCGCCCGTCACCCGCGGCGCCGTCGTCAACGACCGCCTCGAGACGAGCATCCCCGGCGTCTTCGCCTGTGGCAACGTCCTGCATGTGCACGACCTCGTCGACTTCGCCGCCCAGGAGGCGACGGCGGCAGGGGCGAACGCGGCGGCATACGCAGCACATCCCTGGACCAAGGCCGGCACGGACGTCCCCGTCACGGCCTCGGGAGGGGTGCGCTACGTCGTGCCCCAGCTCATAGGCCCCGACGCCATGGCCGACGAGGTCATCCTGCGCTTCCGCGTGGGCGACGTGCGCGAGAACGTGTACGTCTCGGTCTTCCTCGACGACGAGCGCATCTTCCACCGCCGCAAGCTCATCGTGGTGCCGGGAGAGATGCAGGAGGTAACCCTCAAGCGCGACCAGCTGCTCGAGCATGGCGAGCTGCATCAGGTCAACGTCTGTCTCGAGGAGGTCTGACATGGCCACGACCGAGCAAGCCCTCATCTGCATTCGCTGCCCTCGCGGCTGCAACCTTGTGGCCACGGTGGTCGACGGCGAGGTGGCTTCCGTCACGGGCAACGCCTGCAAGCGCGGCGAGACCTACGCGCGGGACGAGGTCACCCATCCCATGCGCGTCGTCACCTCCTCGGTCCCCGTCGACGGGAGCGACCTGGTCCACATGGTCTCGGTGCGCACCAAGGGCGACGTGCCCAAGGGAAGCATGTCCGGCGTCATCGACGCGCTGCGCGGGGTGCGCCTGACGGCCCCCGTCCGCATCGGCGACGTCGTCGTGCCGGACGTCTGCGGCACGGGCGTCGACGTCGTGGCCACACGAAACGCGTAGGCGCCCCTCCACGCGAACGATGCGGGCGATCGTCACGCCCGGCATCGCCGACGCCGCCCTGTCACGGGGCGAATCGTATTCGCCACACCCCCTCTGGGTATAAGGTACT
>SUUD01000243.1 GCA_015062715.1 Olsenella sp.
GTGAAGAGGGGCGAGCGCGGCATCGAGGTCCTCGTGCCCATGCTCGTGAAGGACAGGGACGAGGACGCCGACGAGGAGCGCCGCCGCCTCGTGGGCTTCCGCGTGGGCCACGTCTTCGACGTCAGCCAGACCGACGGCGAGCCCCTGCCCACCCTCGTGGACGAGGTAGCCGGGGGCGTGGGGAGCTACGCCGCCGTGATGGAGGCCGTCCGCGCCGTCTCCGCCTACCCCGTCGAGCTCGTGGCCGACCTGCCCGAGGGCACCAAGGGCTACTTCCGCCGCGGCGAGCTCATCGCCATCCGCGAGGGCATGGGCGAGGGCCAGACCGTGAAGACGGCACTCCACGAGCTGGCGCACAGCCGTCTGCACGACGGCGACCCGGAGGGCATGCCCGACCGCGCCATGCGCGAGGTGCAGGCCGAGAGCGTCGCCTACGCCGTGAGCGCCGCGCTGGGGCTGGACACCTCCGGCTACTCCTTCGGCTACGTGGCGAGCTGGGCCGTGGGCAAGACCGACGAGGAGATGCGCGCTTGCCTGCAGGTGGTGCGTGACGCCGCCAAGGCGATGGTGGAGGACCTGCAGGAGGCCATGGCGGCATAGCCGAGAGCACCACGCGAGGCCACAGGCGCCCGCCCCGGCGGGCGCCGTGCCTGGCGCGCCCCGCCCCGCCACTGCCGCGATCTCCTGGGCGGATCGCGGCGTTGCGCCCCGGGACCCCAACCCGACCTACTGCCCGCTCTCTTTGGGCCGGATAGCCCCGAGACGCCTCGCGGGCTCTCCCGATTGCTGAGAAGCCTAACGCTCTTGATGCGATTACCTGCGCAAACGTTGTGTGGGACGCTGTGAGCCGTTCTGAGGCCGGGTTCGGCGTCCTTTGGACCACCAGTCGCGGGACCTGGCGATTTCTGGCGGGTTCGTCAGCCCCTCGGGAGCCTCTTCCGCCACTGCTTGCTTAGAGCCCGCGGAGTTTCCGTCAGGCCGAGGTGCGTTTCTGAGCCTTGCCATGGCGGTGGCGGGCATGTCGGTGCATGTCGTCGCGTCCGCCCCCATGCGACGCCCGTCTGCTAGGAGCAGAACACGACGACCGTGCGCGTCCGCTGTCCTGGTATGGATGACGAACAGGTGACGAGCTCGACGGCCCTCGTGGCGCCAGACACGCGCTCCTCCCAATCGGGTGCGATTGCCTCGGCGCGTCCGCACATGGACGAGAGCCATTCCCTGAGTTCGGTCGTTGACGCCACGTCGAACGTCTGGGCCTCCATGTCCTCCATGTCGACCCTGAGTGCGCAGAGGGGCGCCATCTCGAGCGTGCCCCTTGCCGGTGTCGACCAATGCAATGCCCCAACGCCTTCGAAGGCCGACTGCTCCCAGCATCCGTAGAGCTCCGAGTAGCCTATCGTCTGCCCGTTGAAGTGGTGGGCGTAGCTCACCTGGATGCCGGCGTCGGGGTCGCTCCTGTAGTCGAGGAACGGGCAGCCGTGCTCGGTGGGCTCCCCCCATGCGTCGTGCGTCAGGTAGAAGTCCATGTGCTCCGGGCCTTCCGCACGGGCGACCGGCTGGTCGATGTGCGTTGCGTCGACCCGCACCCAGGCGCAGGCGGCGGGGCAGGTGGCGGCAAGTGCGTCCCAGTCGACCAGCAAGGCTTCACCCGCGGCGTCAGACGCCACGTCCTCGCGGATGGTCGCGACCCTGGTGGCTGCGGCCTGGTCTTGGATGATGGCGCCACCGCCAAAGACAACGGCGGTGACCGAGGCTGCGGCGACGATTGCAAGCAGCGGAAGCGGGACCCTTCTTCTTGGCAAGTGGCCTTCCTTTCGTTTTGGCGTGTGTCCTGCCGTGGGCCGTGCCCAACCGCTCATGCGGGCGGCGGAGGAGGGGAACCCAGCTGTGATGGCGCGTGGGGGTGTGGGCATGCTCAGGCGACGCACCGAAGCACCGGCACGACCCACGTCAGGACGCATCGGTGGCAGGGGAGGGGCGTACCTCGCCCCTCCCCGCATTCAAGAGGGCTACCAGTGCTTATTCCTCGCGCTTGCGACGTGTCGCAATCTCGTGTGCGACCCATGCGAATCCGCCAACGCCGAGGAGGGCGAAAGCGGGTGCTACCAAGGAGTTGCCGCCTGTCGAAGGCATCTTCGTTGTGTTGCGCTGTGGGGTGCGTGCGGTGGGGCTGGCGGGCTTGAAAGTCACCGACTGGTCGGCATCATTGATGTCCGCGTGGACGGCGACCTCGACCCCGTCCCTGGTCAGCGTCTCGTATGCCACGGCGGTCCTGCCCGTGAGGCCAGTGGCGTCGAGCTGGAAGGTTACCTTGACTGTTCCGGTCGCCTTGCTGGGCTTGAACTCGGTCGTCGCGGTGATCTCCTTGCCAGAGCCGTCCTTGAGGGGCTGCCCGGTCGCCTTGTCCATGAGGGTGCCGGTGACCACGTACTCCTTGCCAGGCGTCAGGTTCTCGTACGACACGGTGTCGACGAGCTTGACGGTGCCGGTCGTGGTGACGACCTTCGTACCGGACTCGGTGCCAAGCGACGTCCTGATTCCGGGGAAGGTGACCGTCTGGGCCTCGTCGTTGATGTCCGCATGAACCGCCACGGTACGGTTGTCCCTTGTCAGCGTCTCGAAAGCAACGACGGACTTGCCGGCAAGGAGGCTCGCATCGACCTCGAAGGTCACCTCGACGGTCCCCGTGGCCTGTTCGGGCGTGAACGTGGCCTCGGCATGGATTGCGTTGCCGTCGGCGTCCTTGAGCGCCTCGCCGGTCTTCTGGTCGTTGAGAACGCCGGAGAGCGTGTAGTTCTGGCCGGGCGTCAGGTTCTCGTACGACACGGTGTCGACGAGCTTGACGGTGCCGGTTGCCCTGA
>SUUD01000244.1 GCA_015062715.1 Olsenella sp.
GCTTCCAACTGGGACGCCTGCTGGGTGACATCACCGAGAACCTCCTGCTCATGACGGCAACACCGCACAATGGCAAGCCTCGTGACTTCATGCTCTTCATGTCCCTCATCGACAAAGACCGCTTTGAGGGGGCGGCACACTACGACGTCGGGAGTCCAACGCGCACCCAGCCGCACGACCCAAACGTCATCGAGCGGGCAGTTCCCGAGGACTACCGCACGTCAGACCTCGATGTGTCCGACGTCATGCGACGCCTGGTCAAGGAGGAGCTCCTCGCCTTCGACGGCAGGCCCCTCTTCCCCGAACGCCACGCCTACACCGTCAACTACACGCTCTCGCCCGCCGAGGAGGAGCTCTACGAGGCCGTGACCGCCTACGTGCGCGACGAGTTCAACCGGGCGGACAACCTCAACGGCAAGCACAAGAACAGCGTTGGCTTCGCCCTCACATCGCTCCAGCGCAGGCTGGCATCGTCGCCCGAGGCAATCTATCGCTCGCTCCACCGGCGCATCGAGCGCCTGGAAGACCGCCTTGCCGAGGCCCGGCTGGCGGCGACGGGCGCCATCCTCTACAAGGAAGACTCGCCCATCGACATCTACGACGACTACGACCCAGACGACTACACCAGCGAGGAGCTCGAGGAGCAGGAGGACGACCTCATCGACTCCGCCACCGCCGCTGCCTCCATCCCCGAACTGGAAGCAGAGATCGAGACCCTCAAGGATCTCGAGCACATGGCCAACGCCATCCGCATGAGCGGTCAGGACCGCAAGTGGGACGAGCTCTCGCACCTGCTGCAGGACAACAAGAACATGTTCGGCGAGGACGGGCGCCGCGAGAAGCTCATCATCTTCACCGAGCACAAGGACACGCTCTACTACCTCGCCCAGAAGATTGGCTCGTTGCTGGGCGACCAAGACGCCGTCCTCACTATTCGTGGCGGCATGTCACGCGACGAGCGTCGTGCCACCGAGGAAGCCTTCCGCCAAGACAAGAACGTCCGCGTGCTCGTTGCCACCGACGCAGCAGGCGAGGGCATCAACCTGCAACGCGCCCACCTCATGATCAATTACGATCTCCCCTGGAACCCCAACCGCCTGGAGCAGCGCTTTGGCCGCATCCACCGCATCGGCCAGCGCGAGGTCTGCCACCTGTGGAACCTCGTCGCCATGGAGACGCGCGAGGGTGAGGTGTTCCAACGCCTCTTCAACAAGCTCGAGCAGGAACGCATGTCGCTGGGAGGCAAGGTCTTCGACATCCTGGGGAGGGTCACCTTTGGCGACCAATCCCTGAGCGACCTGCTCGTACAGGCCATCCGCTACGGCGACGACCCCGAGGTCAAGGGCCGCCTCGACCGTGTGGTCGACAGCTCACTCAACCACCAGCGCATCATCGACCTGCTCAACGAGTACGCCCTCACCAAGGAAATGATGGATGCGGGCACCGTCGCGCAAATCCGCGAGAACATGGAGCTCATGGAGGCCCGCAAGCTCGAGCCCCACTTCATCGAGGCCTTCTTCCTCGAGGCGGCAAGCCAGCTAAAGATCAGGTGGCGCGAGCGCGAGGAGGGCCGCTACGAGGTCCAGAGCATCCCCAGCCTCGTTCGCAACCGGGCCCAGCAACTCGGATGCGACGTGCCCGTCCTCAGGTCCTACGAACGCATCTGCTTTGACAAGGAGCACGTCACACTTGACGGGGCGCCAAACGCAGAGCTGGTCGCCCCCGGGCACGCCCTTCTCGACACCCTCGTCGAGCTCACCCTCGAGGACGGCATGTCCGCCATCAAGCGCGGGACCGTCTTCGTGGACGACAACGACTTCTCGGAGGAACCGCGCCTGCTCGCCTACATAGAGGACGACATCCAAGATGCCACGACCACAAAGTCAGGTGCCCGCAGGACCATCGCGCAGAACATGCAGTTCGTCGAGATTCTGGCAGACGGCACCGCCCGCTCTGCCGGCTATGCTCCCTACCTCGACTACCGCGCGCCAAACGAGTCCGAGCTCGAGGCAATAGAACAGGCCCTCTCCGGCGACTGGCTCGACCAGAGCCACGAGGAGCTGGCCATCGCCCACGCCGTGCAGGAGATCCTCCCCAAGCACCTGGCAGAGGTCTCCGAGCGACGCAAGGCCTACGTCGAGAAGGTGTCGCAGGCCGTGAGGAAGCGCCTCACCGAGGAGATCCAGTACTGGGACCAGCGTGGCCTCGAGCTCAAGGAGCAGGAGGCCCAGGGCAAGCGGGCAAAGCGCATCAACTCCGACAACGCCTTCCGCCGCGCCGACGAGCTCGCTGCCCGTATGGACGCCCGCCTTGCGCAGCTCAAGCTCGAAGGGCGGGTCACCGCCAAGCCGCCTCACATCCTGGGCTGCTCCATGGTCGTACCCAAGGGGCTCATCTGGAAGCTCCAGGGAGTGACACACGTCGATGAGGCGGAGGACGCCCGCCGCCAGACCGAGTCGCTTGCCATGCGCGCCGTGGCACGCATCGAGAAGAGCCTGGGCTTTGACCCCAAGGACGTCACCCGCGACTGTTGCGGCTACGACATCCTGTCGCACATCCCCACAAGCATGCGCACGGGCAACGCCTGGCGCTACATCGAGGTCAAGGGTCACTCCAAGACATCGACCTCGGTCACGCTCACCAAGAACGAGATCCTCTTCGCCCTCGGCAACCCAGACACGTTCATCCTCGCCCTCGTCGAGGTGGACGGCAACGTCACCCGCACCACTTACCTCAAGGACATCCCCCTCAGAAAGCCCGCGTTCTCGGAAGTGGACGCAACCCATGACATCCGGCTCCTCGTCGAGGGGTCACAGGTCCTGCTCCAGAAGGAGGAGACATG
>SUUD01000245.1 GCA_015062715.1 Olsenella sp.
GCGCGTTCCTGGCAAGTGATGCCGGCCGCGGCTTTGAGGTGGAGCCCGTGGGGGCCGCGCCCGCGTGCGTGGCGTCACCCGCGCTGGCCGAGGTCATGCGCACCAACCAGACCCCTGACGGCTTCATGCTGACCTGCCCCGCCACGGGCAGCGGAGACGGGCACTTCTGCGCGCGCCTGGTCCGCAGGGCATAGGCCGGCCCCGTGCCTTCGCATAGAGAAGGGGCGGCAGCCGCGGCCACCGCCCCCGTTCCCGTTCGTGACGTGCGCCTAGCAGTTGGCGCAGTCGCCCCCCGAGCAGTGCGCGCACTTGCCGCCCGAGCCGCCCGAGCGGTTGTCGGTGTTGTAGAAGCCCGAGCCCTGGAAGCTGATGCCCGACGCGGAGAAGACGCGCTCGGCCTCGGCCCCGCAGGAGGGGCAGGTCACGAGCGGGTGCTCGGACATGGGGTGCTCGACCTCGAAGACGGTCTCGCACCGGGGGCAGCGATAGTCGTAACGAGCCATGAGGTCCTCCGGAGATGTCGTGAATCAAACCTAACTACTGTACCATGTGGCAATGCAGTTGGAATGCGGAGAAGGGAACCCACACATGGCCATCAGCGGTGCGGTCTTCGACTGCGACGGCACGCTCGTCGACTCCATGCCCATGTGGTTCGGCGTCCTCGAGCGCCTCGTCGCCAACCACGGCGCCGTCGCCCCCGAGGGACTGCTGCTCGAGCTCGAGCCACTCACCCTGCCCGACGAGTGCGAGCAGCTGCACCTGCGCCTGGGGATAGGGGAGTCGGGCGCGGCGCTCAACGACGAGCTCCACGAGATGATCCGCTACGAGTACACCCATAGCATCCGGCCCTTCCCGGGCCTGCGGGGCTTCCTCGAGAGCCTGCGCGACGCCGGGATCCCCATGGCGATCGCCACCTCCACGAGCGAGCCAGAGGTGCACCTGCTCCTCGACACGCTGGGGCTCTCGGAGTTCTTCTGCGACGTGGTCTGCACCGAGCGCGTGGGCCGCCAGAAGGACTTCCCCGACGTCTACCTGGCCGCCTGCGCGGCATGCGGCACCCCGGTCGAGACCACCTGGGTCTTCGAGGACGTGCCCTTCGGCCTTCAGGTGGCGCGCGCGGCGGGCTTTCCCACCGTCTGCATCTTCAACGACCACGACGGTCGCGACGAGGGGGTCTGCCGAGCCGGCTGCGACGTGTTCTCTCACGAGTACGACGACGTCACCCTCGAGCTGCTCCAGGCGTACGGGGCGGGCGAGTAGGGGCTCCCGTAGGCGCGCGGGCCCCGGGAACCCCAAGATGTGGTGGTCCAGCCAACGAAACCACCACACTTGGGACGCAGCTTGTTGCGTTCGGCGGGTGCTGTGCTATAGTAGTCGGGCTTTTGGTAATTCGGTCCGCGAAAGCGGGCATCAGTTGGAGGTCTGTACCATGTCGAAGGTCTGCCAGATTTGCGGTAAGCACGCCGTTGCCGGTCGTTCCATCTCCCACTCGCACCGCACGGTCAACCGCAAGTTCAAGCCGAACATCCAGCACGTCACCGTCGTGCAGGACGGCCACCGTCAGAAGATGAACGTCTGCACCACCTGCCTCAAGTCCGGCAAGGTCGCCCGTTCGTAGCTCCTGAGCCAACCTAGCATGTGAGGGTCGCCCCGTGGCGGCCCTTTTTGCGTTGGGGGCGTAGTGGTTTCCTGTCATTGGGGACGGTTCTCTTTGACAGGTTTTCATGATCGCCGTGAAAACCTGTCAAAGAGAACCGTCCCCAATGACAGGAAACCGGCCCCTTGGCTCCATGTGGGATGTACGTGGCGAGGGTGGGCATTGGCGTGCCCCCACACGTGTGGGCTATACTTATCATTTGGAATAACGGGTCCGCCACCCGGGCGGGCCACACGAGAGGAGAGGTGCATGGCTCAGACCGTCCCCGGCACGCTGAGGGTCTCCAACGATTGCATCGGCGACCTCGCCGGATACGCTGCCCTCGAGTGCTACGGCATCGTCGGCATGGCGTTCACCGACGCCAGCGAAGGCGTCACGCGCGTCCTTCCCATCAACCGCCTGCGCAAGGGCATCGACGTCACCGAGGAGGACGGCAAGCTGGCCGTCGACCTCCACGTGGTCGTCGAGCAGGGCATCAACATGGCGAGCGTCTCCGAGAACCTCGTCGACACCGTCAAGTTCCTGCTCAAGAAGATCGCGGACATCGAGGACGTCATCGTCCGCGTCCACATCGAGGGCATGCGCACCCACTAGCGCTCCAGGCGCGGCCGGCCGCGCCAGACCGTACGACCAGCCTAGAGAAACCTGAGGATCCTCCACATGATCTCATCAGTCGTCCGCACCTGCTTCCCCATCGCCGCGAAGGTCGTGGCAGACAAGGCAGAGGACATCAACAAGCTCAACGTCTTCCCCGTCCCCGACGGAGACACCGGCACCAACATGTCGCTCACGCTCAACACGGTCGTGGGCGAGGTCGAGGCGCTCCCCGCCGACGCCTCCATGGAGGACATCGCCAAGGCCATCACCCACGGCTCGCTCATGGGCGCCCGCGGCAACTCCGGCGTCATCACCAGCCAGATCCTGCGCGGCGTCGCCGAGGGCCTGTGCGAGGCCAAGAGCGAGCCGCCCACCTCGGCCGACATCGCGCATGCCTTCCGCCGCAGCGTGAAGGTCGCCTTCCAGGCCGTCCGCAAGCCCGTCGAGGGTACCATCCTCACCGTCCTGCGCGACGTCTCCACCTGCGCCGACAAGTGCGAGAAGGAGAAGCTCGGCCTCGACGAGACCCTCTCCAAGCTGGTCATCGAGGCCTACGAGTCGGTCGCCCGCACCCCCGACCTGCTG
>SUUD01000043.1 GCA_015062715.1 Olsenella sp.
GGCGGACGCCGTCGAGCGCCTCCTCGGTGCTCTGCGCGACGATGACGCCCTTGCCCGCCGCGAGGCCATCGGCCTTGACGACGACGGGTCCACCCAGCTCACGGACGTAGGCGGCGCACTCGTCCTCGTCGGTGAAGGAGCGGTAGGCGGCCGTGGGGACGCCGGCGCGCTCCATGACCTCCTTGGCGAACTTCTTGGAGCCCTCCATCTGGGCCGCTGCGGCGCAGGGGCCAAAGACGGGGATGCCCGCGGCCTTGACCGCGTCGGCGACACCGGCCACCAGCGGCGCCTCGGGACCGATGACGACGAGGCCGATGCCATGCTCGCGGGCGAACGCGGCCACGGCGTCCGGCGAGTTCTGGTCGACGTCGGCGCGCTCGGCAATGTCGTACATGCCGCCGTTGCCCGGCGCCACCCACAGCTTGCCGGCGAGCGGAGACTCGGCCAGCTTGAGCAGCAGCGCGTGCTCGCGTCCGCCCGAGCCAAGAAGCAGGATATCCACCTTGTCCTGGTTTGCCATGGGAGTCCTTTCTCGAATAGGTTGCCGAGGTGATTCTATCAGGGGGCCGCCCCCCAAACGAGAACGGCCCCGCAACAACAGGTAATCGCCGTCGTTGCGGGGCCGCGTGGCGCGGGGTGATGGGACGGGCCGCTAGCCCTGGTAGAGGGCGGACTGCGGCGCCACCGCCAGGGCGACGAGGCCCAGGCCCGCATGCGTGGCGATGACGGGGCCGGCGCTCGTGTCGTCGAGGCGCTCGAGGGGGAAGCCGGCAGCCTCGACCTGCGAGACCAGCGTGGCGCAGCCCTCGGGGTTGCGGACCGTGAGGCCCTGGACGAGCAGCGGGTCGTGGTTGGGGTAGGCCTCCTCGAGGTCCCTGACGACGCTGGCGAAGGCGCGCTTGGTACCGCGCACCTTGTGCTTGGGCGTGAGCGTGCCCTCCTCGTCCAGCACGATCACGAGCTTGATACCCAGAAGCGCGATGGCCCCGCCGGCAAGCTTGGAGAGGCGGCCGTTCTTGACGAGGTTCTCGAGCGTCTCGGGGACGATGTAGAGCTGCAGCGACCTGCGCAGCTCGTCGAGATGGGCGACGGTCGCCTCGAGGGTCTCGCCGGCATCGCGCATGCGCACGGCCTCGCGTACCATGATGCCGTGCGTGATAGTCACCCTGCAGGAGTCGTAGACTGTGACGTCACAGCCCTCGAGCATGCCCGCCGCGATGCGCGCGGAGTTGGCCGTGCCCGAAAGCACCTCGGCGATGTGGATGGAGAGGACCTTGGTGGAGCCGGCGTCCGCAAGGCCCCTGAAGGCGTTGAGGAAGGTGTCGGGCGACGGCTGCGAGCTGTGCGGGAGCTCCTCGGAGGCGAGCATCTTCTCGTAGTACTGCTCGGGGGTGATCTCGATCTGGTCGAGGAAGACGTCCTCGCCACAGAAGACAGAGAGCGGGACCATGGTGACGTCATGCTCCTCGAGCCACTCCTTGCCGAGGTCGCAGGTACTGTCGGTGACAATGTCGAACTGCTTCATGTGAACTACTGCCTCTCGGACCGGCGCACGCCAGGCGCCGTCAAACTGGTACTAAACGCTCCATGAAAACATACCACCCGCGGACGCCGGTCCGCGGGTGGTGGGACGATATGGGAAAAACTGCATCATCCCAAGGATGTTGGCTACTTCCAGTGGCGGTTGATCGTCTGCTCGCGGTCGGGGCCGACGGTGACGATCGAGACGCGGGTACCCGAGAGCTGCTCGAGGAAGTCGATGTAGTCCTTGGCCTCGCGCGGGAGCTGGTAGAAGTTGCGGACGCCCGAGATGTCGCACTTCCAGCCAGGCAGGGTCTCGTAGACGGGCTTGGCATGGTAGAAGACGCTCTGGTGCTCGGGGACGGTGGTGTAGGTCTCGCCGTCGCACTCGTAGGCCACGCAGACCTTGATCTCGTCGAGGCAGCCCAGGACGTCGAGCTTGGTGATGGCGAGGTCGGTGAGGCCGTTGACGCGCGCCGCGTAGTTGACGACGACCGCGTCGTACCAGCCGCAGCGACGCTTGCGGCCCGTGGTGACGCCGTACTCGTGGCCCACCTCGCCGAGCAGGTCGCCCGTCTCGTCGAAGAGCTCCGTGGGGAAGGGACCCGAGCCGACGCGCGTGAGGTAGGCCTTGGCGATGCCCAGGACGCGCCCGATGTTGGTGGGGCCGACGCCCGAGCCGGTCACCGCGCCGCCGGCGGTGCAGTTGGAGCTGGTGACGAAGGGATAGGTGCCATGGTCGATGTCGAGCATGGTCGCCTGCGCGCCCTCGAACAGGATGTTCTTGCCGGCATCCAGGCAGTCGTTGAGGAAGCGCGAGCTCTCGACGATGTGCGGGCGGATGCGCTCGGCATAGGGCAGGTAGATGTCGCACACCTGGTCCACCGTGTAGGTGGGCATCTCGTAGACCTTCTCGAGGATGGGGTTGGTGTAGGCCAGCGCCGCCTCGACCTTCTCGCGGAAGATCTTCTCCTCGAGCATGTCCTGGACGCGGATGCCCGTGCGGTTCATCTTGTCCATGTAGGTGGGGCCGACGCCACGCTTGGTGGTGCCGATGAGGTTCTTGCCGAGCTTCTTCTCGTGCGCGCCGTCGAGGTCCTTGTGCCAGGGCATGACGACGTGGGCGTTGCCCGAGATCTTGAGCAGGTCGCAGGAGATGCCCTGCTCGGTGAGGACGTCGACCTCGCCGAGGAGGATCTCGGGGTCGACGATGCAGCCGTTGCCGATGATGGGAACGACGCCGTCGTACATGACGCCCGAGGGGACTTGGTGCAGGGCGAGCTTGACGTCGCCGGCAATGACGGTGTGGCCGGCGTTGGCACCTCCCGCATAGCGGCACACGACGTCGAAGTCGCCAGAGATGAGGTCGGTTACCTTGCCCTTGCCCTCGTCACCCCACTGGGTGCCGACCAGGACGGTTGCAGACATGCTGTCTCCTCTTGTTAGGGTGACGGCCGGAATGCCGCCAACGTTTCTAGTATAAGGATTCCCGCGCCGATAGTTGTGCTGGGATGTGCCGGTCCTGCCGGGACCCGCGGCCCCGTCTCATCGGGCTCGGCGCTCGCTTTGCTCGCTCATTCGCTGCGCTCATGACTCGCCCTCGCGAGTCGGGGCCGCGGGACGCGCCAACGGCCACGATCAAAGCGCTAGTCGAAGTCGCGGTACACCTCCACGAACTTGGTCGTGCCCGGGAGGAACGTGAGGTCGACGTCGACGAGCGGGCCCGAGCGGTTCTTGGCCACTATCGCCTGGGTCACGCCGGGGTCGGGGCGGTCCGCGCGGGACGCCTCCTCCTCGGACATGGAGCGGTCGAGCATGATGACGATGTCGGCGTCCTGCTCGATGGAGCCCGACTCGCGCAGGTCCGAGAGCTGGGGCCGCTTACCGGTGCGGCTCTCGACCTGGCGCGACAGCTGCGACAGGGCGATGACGGGGACGCCGAGGTCCTTGGCCATGATCTTGATGCCACGGCTCATCTCCGAGACCTCGGTGGCGCGGCTGTCCGAGCGACGCCCGTTGGCCGGCGGCGAGACGAGCTGCAGGTAGTCGATGATGAGCAGGCCCTTCTCCTTACCGTGGAGCATCCTGCGGCCCTTGGCGCGAATCTCGGTGATGGTGGTGTCGGGCTTGTCGTCGATCATGATGTCGAACTGCGAGAGCTCGCCCGTGGCGCGGATGATGTCCTTCCACTGCTCGCCCTTGATGCGGCCCGAACGGATGTCCTGCAGGCCGACGTTGGCCTGGGCCGCCAGCAGGCGCTGGGCGACCTCCTCGGAGCTCATCTCGAGCGAGAAGAGGGCGACGGACGTGCCCCGCGCGGCGGCGTTGGTCGCGAGCGAGAGCGCGAACGAGGTCTTGCCCACGCCCGGTCGGGCGCCCACGACGACCATCTGGCCCGGCCGCAGCCCGAGAAGCGCCTTGTCAAGGCCGGGAAAGCCGGTCTCGACGCCCTGCGTGTCCTTCCCGTTGTTCGCCATGTCCTCGAGCTCGGCGTAGAGGTCCATCATGACGTCGCTGAGCTTTGCGTAGGTCGAGCGGACGTCGCGGTCGGTCACCGAGAAGAGCATCTTCTCGGCGTCGTTGACGACCTCCTTGGTGTCCTCGGGCGCGCTGTAGGCAAGCGCCGAGATGTTCGCCGTGGCCTCTATGATCAGGCGCAGCGTCGTGTCGCGGCGCAGAATCTCGGCGTGGTGCTCCCAGTTGAGCAGGGGCATGGTGTTGTTGCCCAGCTCGATGAGGTAGGCCCTGCCGCCGACGCGGTCGAGCCTGCCCTGGCTGGCCAGGTAGTCTGCGAGCGACACGACGTCGACCGGGAGGCTCTTGTCGAACATGGCGTGCATGGCCGCGAAGATCATCTGGTTGGAGGGGATGTAGAAGTCCTGCTCGCTCAGGTCGACCAGCGCCTGCTGGAGGACGTCGGGCGAGATCAGCATGGCCGAGAGGACCGCCGCCTCGGCGGCGGGGTCCTGGGGCATGGCGGCGACGCCGGGGGCGTTCGCAGCGGTCGTGTCGTTGTCCCAGGTGGCCATGGGCCCTCCCCTCGCTCGTCCGTGGTCGCTCTCGTTGCACGTGGATGCCGACGTCGTGGCAGACGTTCGGCCATGGCATCGTAGCCCAAGAGCCTGGTCTCCGCAGCCCACAAATTGGCCCAGAAACCGCTATCTACATGGACCTGTTGACTTCTTCTTTTCGACAACTGCGCTTTCGTCACTTTTCGACGTTTTCAACAATTTTCCAAAGTATTCCGTTAGCGGTTTTCTACATTATTCGGCCACTACCTGCGGTATTCATCAACGGTCCATCCATCCTGCGCAGTTGTGCATCGAAATGTGTTTTCAGGTTCTGTTTCCGCAGGTAGGAGCCTTGCAGTTATTCAAGAAAATGAAAAATCCCTGCTCGTGGGCTTGCCGCGGGCAGGGATTGATCATGTGCTCATGCGGGCCGCACAAGCCCGCCGGCATTCCGTCTACCTGCAGCTTTTGTTGAAAGTCGCAGGTAGACGATGGTGCGCCGGAACGCTACTCCGCGTCCTCCGCGGGGGCCTCCTCGGCGACCTCGGCCTCAGCCTCGGCCTCGACCTCGGCGGCCTCCTCGACGACCTCCTCGGCAGGGGCCTCGGTGCCGTCGCCGACGAGCAGGCCCAGCTGGGCGCTGATCTCGCGGTAGAGGTTGACGGTGACCTCGTGCTTGCCGGCGGTCTTGATCGCGGAGCTGCGCTCGATGCGCTTGCGGTCGATGGTGATGCCGAGCTGCGCCTCGACGGCGTCGGCAATCATGGCGGTGGTGACGGAGCCATATAGCTGGCCCTCCTCGCCCACCTTGACGATGACGTTGACGAGCTTGCCGTCGAGGGCCGCCTTGGTGGCCTCGGCATCGGCGATGCGCTTCTCCTCGCGCTTCGCGATGTTGTGACGACGCTCCTCAAGCTGCTTGATGTTGCCCGGGGTGGCAGGAAGGGCGATGCGGTTGGGGAACAGGTAGTTCTCCGCGTAGCCCTGGGCGACGTCTACGACGTCACCCTCTCCGCCCTTGCCCCTGAGCTCACCCAGAAGGATGACTTTCATGGACACTCCTTTGGTCGGTCGACGGCAGGGCCGCCGACGCTCTCCTAACCCTGTGGCCCGTCGGCCGGGACGCTCCCGCGCGCGAGGCGCCGGAAGTTCGCCCAGAAGTCGACGAGGCCGAACCCGCTCACGATGGGGAGCGAGATCTCGACATTGACTGCGATCACCAGGACGATGAGGCGGACCAGGCCGCCCATGCCCATCCCGGTGAGGAAGAACGCGATGACGCCCATACCGTCCAGCGCGAGGACGATCCGCACGACCGCCAGCGCGTTCAGGCCCGCCATGAGGAGCAGCGTCCCCCGCTCGCCCAAGAGGCCGCCCACGGCGACCAGGACGATCGAGGCCGCCATGACCCCGACGACCCAGAGGGGCGTGTCGAGGAAGGCCAGCGGCAGGCGCGGGGAGTCCGCGCCGACGCGCTTGAGCCCAGCACGTGCGCCCAGGTGGGCGCAGGCAGCCGACACGGCGGCGATGAGGAAGTAGCTCATGGGCCAGAGGAGCATGACGATCTCGCGCGCCCGGTCGAGGGCGGCGCCAGCCGCGATGTCCATCTGCTCCGCATAGAGCCCCACCATCGTGTCGATCTCTTGTCCGAGAACGGCCTCGATGGTGGTACCCGCCCCGTGCGCACGCCAGGCATCGACGGCGACGAGGGCGACGGTGAACCCCATGGTGAGGAGCAGCTCCGTCGTGACGGAGGTGCCCCGGCGAGCGATCGCATACCCAAACAGGCACCCGGCCACGTAGGCCGAGAGCCCCATGAGGACGTCGGCCGGCGCGGCTCCGAGGAGCAGCCCGACCACGCACAGGACGGAAGGGGCGAGCGAGGCGCGCATGGCCCTGTCGCCCATGGCAGAGAGCATCGCGCACCCCAGGGCGGCGAAGTACGCCGCGAGGGGCGGGGCGATGGTCGCAACGAGCGCGCCGCAGGCACACCACACCAGACCACCCCTGGGGGATGCCGTCCTGGGACGGGCGCCCCCCTCGTAGGGCACGATCTGGGCGGGCTGCGCCTCCATGCCCTCGGGCATGGGCGGCACCTCTCTGTCCTGCCTGTCGTCCATCAGCCTGGGTCAGCCAATCTCGAGCATGGCGAAGCTAGTTGCGCTCGCGACGGCCACCGCGGCTGGAGACCACGGGGACGGTGTAGGGAACGAGGGCCATCTCGCGGGCGCGCTTGATGGCGTTCGCGATGTCATGCTGGTGCTGCGTGCAGGCGCCAGTGACGCGGCGCGGCTTGATCTTGCCGCGGTCGGTCATGTACTTGCGCAGGAGCTGGACGTCCTTGTAGTCAATGAAGTCCGTGTTCTCCTTGCAGAACTGGCAGTGCTTGCGACGCGGCTGACGCTGATAGTCTGTAGCCATGTCTCATGTACCTTTCTTCTGGCGGCCATGCCGCCACAGTTCCTAGAACGGAATGTCCTCGTCGAAGAAGTCGGCCGCGGGCTGGACCGTCTGCGCCGGGGCGCTGGCGACGGGAGCCGCGGGGGCCGGAACGTAGGTGGGGGCAGGCGCCTGGGGGGCAAAGCCCTGCGAGGAGTACTGCTGGCCACCACCAAAGCTCTGGCCCGACTGCTGGTTCCTCGAGAGGAACTCGATCTCGTCGACCACGACCTCGAGCTTGGAGCGCTTGCCACCGTCCTGGGTCTCCCAGGCGCGGTAGCGGAGCTTGCCCTCGATCGCGACCTTGGTGCCTTTCGAGAGGAAGCGCGAGACCGCCTCGGCACGCGCGCCGAACATGGTGCAGTCGATGAAGTTGGGATAGTCCTCCCACTCACCGGTCTGCTGGTTCCTGCGGCGGTCGTTCACGGCGACACCGAACGTCAGCACGTGGGTGCCGGAGTTCGTGGCCTTCAGCTCGGCGTCACGAGTAAGGTTTCCGCTGATGACAACTCGGTTGATGCTCATAGGGCTCACTACCTCTCGCTGACGGGCCGCAGCCCGTCACTTTCACGTCTAGTCCTTGTCAGGTCGGCGCACGATCATGTGGCGCTTGACCGCATCGTTGATGCGGAGAACGCGATCGAGCTCGGTGATCTGCGTGGCGTCGGCGTGGAAGTCGATGAGGGTGTAGTCACCCTCGGTGAGCTTGTCGACCTCAAAGGCGAGCTTGTGCTTGCCCCAGTCCTGGACGTTGTCGATGACGCCGCCATTCTCGGTGATGGCAACGTCGACGCGCTTCATAACGCCAGCGCGGACCTCTTCGGTGATCTGGGGATCGACAAAGAACAGCAGTTCATAAGCCTTCATGTATGTCACCTCCTCTGGGCTAATGGCCCCGGGTCGTGAAGGATGCGCCCGGAGCAGGAAAGGTTCGGCTTGGAATCGTACCACATGACGGGGTTATCCAGCAGATTCACACAACCGATGCGCCCGGTGGGGCAGCCGACGCCCTCCCACGCCTTGCCCCGAGTATGGGAGCGGGACCTGACAAAAACCCAACCGCGGTCTGACCAACTTCCAACAAAGAGGAATAAAGACAGAGGAAGGCGCCCCCGTTTTGCGAGGGCGCCTCATTTTGGGTCGTTGCGGGAATCCACAGGGGCCACACAAGGACTACCGGGCGGAGCCGTCCTCGGGTGGCGTGGACTGCTCGGCAGGCTGCTGCGGTGCGGGCTGGATGGTAGAGGTGGGCAGCAGCGGGTCGGCGGGAACGACCGGGTGGTCAGGTGCGGCCCACACGCGCGGCGTCGCCGGAATGCGCGGGGGCAGCGGCGCGTCCTTGTCGCCCCACGACGGGACGTCGAATTGCAGCATCCACAGGCCGACCGCGTTTGTCGAGAGGAGGTTGAACGTGACCGAGATGAGACCGCAGACCACCAGCGCGATGGCGATGGCCGGGCCAAGCGCCGAGAAGAGCGTGCCGAAGAGCTTGCCCATGGCGATCGGGTCCTCGAGGCTCATGTCGGGCATGCTTTCGGCGAGGCTCACGATGGAGGGGACGACCCCCATCGAACCAACCGTCATGATGATGCCGCCGACGACGGAGGTGACCAGGCTGCCAAAGATCGAGATACCCGCGATGCGCAGGAGGCCCTGGTAGTCGGCGCCGAGCATCTGGAAGATGATGTCGAGGCCAACACCGGCAGAGAAGCGCTGGTAGATGGTCGCGCGCAGGGCGGCGGCCGTGGCGATGACGCCCACGAAGACGGTGAGGACCGAGAAGATCAGGTCCAGCAGGGGGACCATGGGGAGCATCTGGCGCAGGGCGCTGGAGACGAAGCCCCAGGGGATGGTCCAGCACAGCATCACGAGCAGGGCCCGCCAGCCGCACGACAGGCACGCGCCCACGTCAACACCGCTCTGCTTGGGGGACGAGTCGACGCCCCAGGCCGTCAGGCGCGCCCACTCGAGGGTGTAGCCAAGAACGAAGATGAGGCCGAAGATGGGTATGAACGAGACCAGCGTGAGCAAAAGGAGGGGCTTGATCCATCCCGGTACGCGGGTCAGCATCTTCCAGCTGCGGCTGAGGTAGTCCTCGTCAAAGAACGCGAGCCTCTGTTGCTGCATGACAGCGGCCTCCTGTCCTGCCTTCTCGGGCAACGTCTTTCCGTCCTGAACGAGTATACCCGCGCCAGGCGTCGGCGGCGTCACCGCGGGACACTCACCCCGGAGGATTTGTCCCACTTTGGCTCGGTTGACTCAGTCTATCCAGAGCTCGACATTCCAGCTGTTCTGGAAGAAGGCGTCCGCGTAGTTGCTGTAGGTAGCGGTTTCTCCGTTATGCCTGCATCTACCACCCGCAGCGCCATGGTGGGTTATGGTAAGCGGCCCCTCCGGATAGGCACACATGGCAGCCCCGTCACCTGGGGCAGAGTCCTTCGCCCAGAAGATTCCCGAATCATACCTATAAAAGAGGACGACGTGCCCGTGGCTGCATCTCGGCTGGGCACCAACAGCCTTGCAGAATGGAAGCCCATCTCTGCCTTCGCAGCCTCCGCCGCTGGAAATCACATGTCCAGAAGCAAGTATGCTGCGGGCCTCCTGCGCACTAATATGGCCAATCGCCCTGTGGTGGACGCCGTATTTCTCCTCGATGTAACGCAGAACGTACTTGTAGGTTTCGCTCGAGCTGAAGTTGCCGTATTTCGCCTCCATCTCCGCAACCATCTTGTCAGGCGTGATGGAGTAGTCGCCGGTCAGCAGGATTGCCGCGTGTATGTAGGTCATGGTGCCGCACTCGACCTTCGAGGTGCTTGAACCGCCCTGTACCGGCCAGCAAACGCTCGGGCGCGAGCCCCATTGGATGTAGATGAGACGGTCTGCGTCTGATGAATCCAGCGATCCGACGCTAGCCGCGCTTACCGTTCGCTCGGCACTTGGAACGCTTTCGGTGCCCTGGCTCTCCTCCGAGGCGGCCGCTTCGGCGCTCTCCCCCTGCTCATCTGCCGCGTGAGCAGCCTCTTCCTCGGCTTTCCGTGCGGCCTCCTCTTCTGCCGCACGTGCGGCCTCCTCCTCTTCGAGTAGCCTCTGGACATCCTCTCCAAGCCCGTCGCGATACTCCTGCGCCTCGTAAACCATCTCTTCGTATTCGGTAACCCTCGCCTCGACGGCTTCGACCTCTTCCTGCTGGCGAGCCTGGACCTCTTCAAGCTCCCGCTGCTGAGCGGAGAGCTCCTCAGAGAGCCTGTTGACTTCCTGAATCTCCTCGGCCCTTGCATCGTTGATTCGGTCGGCATAGTAAACGCGACTAACGAGGTCTTCAAAGCTTGTCGCACCAAGCACCAAACTTGTGAGGCTCACGGTACCCGTCTTGTAACTATCGCGCATGTGCTGGCCGAGTGCCGCACGCTTCTCGGAGAGTTGACGGCCGGTCTCCTCGATCTGCGCCTTGGTCTCGTCGACCTCGTCGGTAGTGGCATCGAGCTTCGCCCTGCTCTCTTCCAGCTCCTGGAACGCCTTGTCGGCTTCGCTCGCGAGCTGATCGAGATGCTGCTGTGCGGCAGCAAGTTCGCTCTCAAGCCCCTCCCTCTCCTGAGCGAGCTCCTGGGACGTGGGCTCCGCCCAAGCGATGGTCGGGATGAATAGCATGGCGAGAATCCCAAAGGCGCAGGCGATTAGGAGCTGACGCGACCGCATGCCAGTGCAGTGAGAATCGGGCACGATATAGCCTTTCTCCATCAGGTTCTTATCAGCCGCTTTAGCGGCACTAGCCTTTGTGAAAGTGTATCGCTTGTTCATCGGTTCCGCAGCGCGAGAAGTCTATGTGAGGCATAGGCGTGGAGCAAAGGCGCGATACGAAAAGACCCCCATTGCTGGGGGTCCTCATGAGCTCTGGCGGAGGAGGGGGGATTCGAACCCCCGTGACCCGAAGGCCAAACGGTTTTCGAGACCGCCGCATTCAACCACTCT
>SUUD01000246.1 GCA_015062715.1 Olsenella sp.
CATCAACCTCATCCACGACCAGAGCCCCGACATCGCGCGTGGCGTGGACGCGGACGGCAAGGACGAGGCCGACGAGCTCGACGCCCTTGGCGCCGGCGACCAGGGCATCATGTTCGGCTATGCCTGCGACGAGACGCCCACCCTCATGCCCATGCCCATCTACCTGGCCCATCGCCTGGCCGAGCGCCTCGCGGCCGTGCGCAGGTCCGGCGAGGTGGGCTACCTGCGCCCCGACGGCAAGACCCAGGTGACCGTGCGCTACGACGACGGCCGCCCTGCCGAGGTCACCTGCATCGTGGTCTCGACCCAGCACTCGCAGGAGATCGAGGACATGGGCATCGTGCGCGCCGACGTGATCGGGCACGTCATCGCCCCGGTCCTGGACGAGGTGGGCATCCCCTGGTGCGACGCCGACATCTACGTGAACCCCACCGGTCGCTTTGTGGTGGGAGGCCCCCTGGGCGACACGGGCCTCACCGGCCGGAAGATCATCGTCGACACCTACGGCGGCATGGGCCGCCATGGCGGCGGCTGCTTCAGCGGCAAGGACGCCACCAAGGTCGACCGCTCGGCCACCTATGCCGCGCGCTGGGTGGCCAAGAACGTGGTCGCGGCGGGCCTGGCCCACACCTGCGAGGTCGAGCTCTCGTACGCGATCGGCGTAGCCAAGCCCCTCTCGGTCACCGTCGATACGCACGGCACCGGTGCGGTGGGCGACCGCGTGCTCGAGGAGGCGATCAGCCGCGTGTTCGACCTGCGCCCCGGGGCAATCATCCACGACCTCGACCTGCGCCGGCCCATCTTCCGCAAGACGGCCGCCTACGGCCACTTTGGCCGCGAGGACCCCGACTTCACCTGGGAGCGCTGCGACCGCGTCGACGAGCTGCGCGCGGCCGTCGAGGGGATCATGGGCTAGGTGGCGCATGCTTGACCGCAAGGAGCTGCGAGGGCGCCTGGAGCGTCATGGGGGAGACATTCTCAGCTCGAGGGGCATGACCTGTGAGCGGGGGTTCCTCCAGCACGGGAACACGAGCGTCTTCGAGCACTCGGTGCGGGTCACGGTGGCGTGCCTGGTGGTGGCGGAGGCGCTGCGCCTTGCCGTCGACGAACGCGCGCTGGTGCGCGGCGCCCTTCTACACGACTACTTCCTCTACGACTGGCATGATCGTTCGACCTCGAGGCCGCATCATGCCACGCGGCATGGTGCCTACGCCCTCGAGAACGCCGAGCGCGACTTCGAGCTGGGCGTGGTCGAGCGCGACATGATCGCAAGCCACATGTTTCCCCTGGCGCCGATGCCAAGGCACCGCGAGAGCTGGGTGCTCACCTTGGCGGACAAGGGCGTCTCGGCCGGGGAGACCATCGCGGGCCTCGTCAGGCGAGTGCGGGGCAAGGGGACGCGCGGCAGCGCCTAGCCCGCAGGTTCCACCCTGGGTCCTAGACGGAGATGTCCGGCGTGCCCTCGAGCTGGTAGGAGTACCAGTTGCCGTTCTCGATGAGCTCCTCGCGCGCAAGTCGCTCGAGGAGCTCATCCGTCTGGCCCTCCTCGTCGAGGCGCGCCTCGACCCACGCGTAGAAGCGCGCCATCTTCTCGTGGTCGGCGTGCACGCGGGTGAGCGAGGCCTTGTCGTAGTAGTTCGCGATGAAGACCGTGGCCGCCGAGACGCCCCCGAGAAGCGCCTTGAGCCCCGTGCGCCAAGCATCCGCACCCGCACCCCCGCCCGCCACCAGCTCGAAGACGATGAGCGTCGCATACAGCGCCACGCTGCACCACAGCGCCGCGCCCACGATGCGCTCGGAGCGAGCCACGTCAGGGGTGCTACGCTCTGCCGCCCGGGCGTGGTAGGAGCGCTGGTCCTCGACCCATACGTCGCGAACGTCGTGCGCCTGCGCGGGCATGGCCTCGCCCACGAGCCCCTCGATGCGCCCGCGCAGCCAGCCCGTCTCCTCCAGCTGCGTCCAGGTGAGCAGGTCGCCCACGCAAAGGCCGCTGCCGGCATAGCGCAGCATGACCTGCACGCGCAGCGCCTCGGCAAGGACGCGCTGCTCGAGGAAGGTGCGATGGCATCCCAGGCGCGTGGCACGTCGGCTGAGCGCCCACTCGAGCGCGAGGGTGAGGCCCACCAGCGCCAGGCCCACGAACGAGTCGGTCGCGTCGTAGAGCAGAAACGCCAGGGCGACGACCGTGCTGGCCGCGGCGAGCCCGGCGAGGATGCGCCGATAGGTGCGCTGGGCAGCAAGGCTTGCCTGGTCGGCCTCGTGGTAGGCGGCCTCCAGGCGCATGACGACCTCGTCCGCGTAGGCGTCGTCGGGAAGGAGCTGGTATGGCCACTCAGAGCGCATAGACGGACATGCCAATCTGCCGGGCCAGCAGGGGGATGTTGCGCACGGCGTCGCGGTCGAGCTCCTTCACCTCTTCGGGCAGCTCGTCGTAGTCCACCAGGTAGGGCGAGGTCTTTGCCTTGGCGTCGCGCGGCCCCGGCCGCCAGCCGCTCGACAGGCGCTCGGCCACCCAGTCGTCGTGCTCGACGCGCGCCAGGGCCTCGACCACCTCGGGCGGCAGCTCGTCCAGGGCGCCCTCGCCGCCTTGCGGCCGCAGGGCGTATCCGGCGTGTCGCACGCGCTCGAAGATCCCCTGGGCCTGGCGCATGTTGGAGTACTTGAGGTCGTCGGGAAGGTCGCTGAAGTTGGGGTAGTCCAGGGGCACGTCGGGATAGCGCTCGAGCAGGCGCTCGTTGTAGTTCGCGTGGATGGCGATCGCGAGCAGCTCCACGTCGCGCAGCAGCGGGCGGGCGCTCGCGCGCTCCAGGCGCTCGCCCAGCGGCGCCAGCGC
>SUUD01000247.1 GCA_015062715.1 Olsenella sp.
CATGGATGCCAACAACGGCATGGGCATGGTCGCGAGCTACCGCGTGATGGAGATGCTCATCGAGAAGGCCAAGCAGTACGGCATGGCTGGCGGCACGATCTTCAACTCCACGCACTACGGCATCGCGGGCTACTGGACCACGATGGCGGAGAAGGCCGGCATGATTGGCATCTCGGGCACCAACGCCCGCCCGTCCGTGGCCCCCACCTGGGGCGTCGAGCCCATGATGGGCACGAACCCCCTCACGTTCACGATGCCCACCGACGAGGAGTTCCCCTTCAACTTCGACTGCGCCACGAGCATCGTTCAGAACGGCAAGATCGAGTACTACGAGCGCAGCGGCAAGGAGACCCCGGCCGGCCTCGTCGTCACCGAGGACGGCGGCACGATGACGGACTCCGGCCAGATCCTGCGCGACATGCGCGCGGGGAAGTGCGCGCTGCTCTCCATCGGCGGCCTGGGCGAGGAGACCGGCGGCTACAAGGGCTACGGTTTCACGACCATCGTCGAGATCCTCTCCGCCGCGCTCGCGGGCGGTCCCTACATGAAGGAGCTCACGGGCAAGAACCCCGACGGCTCCAACAGGATGTTCCGCCTGGGGCACTTCTTCTTCGTCATCAACCCCGAGTTCTTCATGGGCCTCGACACGTTCGAGAAGACGGCCGGTGGCATCCTGCGCGAGCTGCGCGCAAGCGAGAAGGCCCCCGGCGCCGAGCGCATCTACACCGCGGGCGAGAAGGAGTGGGACGCCTGGCAGGAGCGCAAGGACAAGGGCGTGCCCGTGGGCGAGTCCATCCAGAAAGAGCTCGTCCAGATGCGCGACGAGCTGGGCCTGGACTATACCTTCCCGTTCGAGGGATAGGAGCGTCCGCAAAGGGGAGGCCATATTCCGTCAGCAAAACGCCCTCCGGACTCCGGAGGGCGTTTTGCTGGTTCAATAACCACCGGGGGCATGCCATCCCGCCAGTTAGCTCCGTCTGATGCCTAGTCGCCGAAAGAGATGCCCAGGGCCTTGGCCTCCTGGACGAGTTGCGAGTTGGGGCTCACGGTCTTGAGCTTGCCGGCGACGTCCTGGAGCGGGACGCGCACGATCTGGCGGCCGCGGTCGGCGACCATGAAGCCGTACTCGCCGGCAAGGATCGCCTTGCCCGCCTCGACGCCCACCTGGGTGGCGAAGACGCGGTCGTAGGGGCAGGGGGCGCCGCCGCGCTGGGTGTGTCCGGGGATGGCGACGCGCACCTCGGCGCCCGTCTCGCGCTCGATGTCCTTTGCGAGCTCGTAGGCGACGGACGGCGTGGTGCGGGCCTCGACCTTGGCCTTGTACTCCTTCTTGGAGAGCGCGGCGTCCTCCTGGGAGATGGCGCCCTCGGCCACGACGACGATGGCGAAGCCGCTCTTGCCCTCGGTGCGCCTGTTCACGGCCTCGCAGACCTTTTCCAGGTCGTAGGGGATTTCGGGGAGCAGGATGACGTCCGCGCCGCCGGCGACGCCCGCATACAGCGGAATCCAGCCCACCTTGTGGCCCATGATCTCGACCACGAACACGCGCCCGTGGCTCGATGCCGTGGTGTGGATGTCGTCGATGCACTTGGTCGCGATCTCGAGCGCCGAGTGGAAGCCGAAGGTGAGGTCGGTGCCCCAGGTGTCGTTGTCGATGGTCTTGGGCAGGGCGATGACGTTGAGACCCTCCTGGGCAAGGCGGTTGGCGGTCTTGGTCGAGCCGTTGCCGCCCAGCACGACCAGGCAGTCGAGCTCGAGGTCCTTGTAGGTGGCCTTCATGCGCTCGACCTTGTTGGTGCCGTCCTCGAGGGGTACGTCGAGCTCCTTGAAGGGGGTGCGCGAGGTACCCAGGATGGTGCCGCCGCGCGTGAGGATGCCCGAGAGGCTCTTCCAGCCGAGCTTCTTGTAGTTGCCCCAGATGAGGCCCTGGTAGCCGTTGGTGAAGCCGAGGATCTCGACCGACTCGGTGGCGTTGTTGATGACGGTCTTCACGACGCCGCGCATGGTCGCGTTGAGCGCCTGGCAGTCGCCACCGCTTGTGAGCATGCCGATTCTGAGCATGGGTGCCTCCTTTGGGAGTCCGATTCCGTGATGACATGGTCCGGCACGAAAAAGCGGGGCGTCCCTCGTGGGAGGACGCCCCGCCTGGGTCGGCGCTACTTGCCCATGAGGCCGGTGCCGGCGCTCCAGGCCTTGCCGGCTAGCTCACCCACGGCCCAGTAGTTGTTCTGGAACTGGTCGAACATGAGGGGGTCGAGCTTGGCGACGTCGACGTTGCCCTCGGCGTCGAGGACCTCCTCGTGGGCGGTGACGTTCTTGATCTGGCCCACGACGCGGAAGCCCCACTCGCAGCGGGCCATCTGGACGACCTCGCACTCGAGCGTGAGGGGGAACTCCTCGATGATGGGGGCGTCGACCAGCTCGGAGCGGGTGGCGGTGAGGCCGGTGCGCTCGAACTTGTCGGCCATGCGGTTGCCCGACGCGATGCCGAAGAAGTCGGCCTCGGCCATGTGGGCGCGGTCGGTGACCGAGATGGTGAAGGCGTTGTGCGCCTTGATGTTGGCGGCCGTCTTGTGGCTCTCGGTGATGTTGAGGGCGATCTTGTCGGTGTCGCAGATGCCGCCCCAGGCCATGTTCATGACGTCGACGACGCCGTCCTCGCCATAGGTGGCAATCATGAGGACGGGCATGGGGAAGACGTAGGGCTTGACTCCGAGACTCTTGCGCATTGCTGCTCCCTTCATGTGACGCGGGTCGCGCCCGCGATTCTTGACCACGCCATGTTAGCGCGCGCGTGTGCCGATTGCACGCAGGGACCCCCGTCGCCCCCGG
>SUUD01000044.1 GCA_015062715.1 Olsenella sp.
CGGGCTTGTTGCGGCGGAACCAGGCAAGCAGCGCGATGGGCTGCGCGGCCCAGGTGGACTGGCAGGTCATGGGGTAGATCGCGCGCTCCACGCCCGTCTCGGCAAACTCGTCGCAGATGGCGTCGGCGCGCTCGTCGGTCGAGACGATCGCGGGATAGGTGGGCCTGCCGGCCCCATCGACCAGGCAGAAGCCGTTGCCGTAGCCGGTGAGGCCGATGCCCGCGACGTCCGTTCCGCAGATGCCGGCCAGCTCGAGGGCCTCGTGGATGGCCTCGGCGTTCTTGTCCCAGACCTCGAGGCAGTCGCGCTCGGACCAGCCGGGGTGCGGGACCTCGATGGGAAGGCGGCGGCTGGCCACGGCGACCTCGCGGCCGTCGAGCGAGAAGACCGCGCACTTTATCTCGGAGCCGCCATTGTCGATGCCAATGAGGTACTTCTCGGACATGGGACCTCCTCGTTCCCCACTGGGGGATACTCCCCCACTAGGGGATACTCCCCCATTGGGGGTTCAGGCTACAGGGTATCGCGGAACTTGTAGACGACGGCCATGAGCTCCTCGACGCGGGCCTGGTCGACACGGACGTTGTTGAGGTTCTCGTCCTCGAACTGGCCGCCCTCCTTGAAGTAGGTGCCCACGACGGCGGCGTCGGAGGAGGTGAGCTTGGCCTCGATGGTGTTGGGGCGGCAGCCCGTGTTGCACAGGACCACGACCTCGGGGTTCTTCTTCTTGACCGAGGCCATGAGGTCCTCGTCGACGTCCTGGCCGGCGGCGTTGGCCGAGATGCACAGGCCGTCGGGATGGGCCTTGAAGATGGTGGAGGCGGCGATGTCGGCCAAGGGGCGCGGGTCCATGGCGCGGTCGGACTCGGGGTTGATGAAGTAGAGCATGCGCAGGCCCTGGAGGTGCAGCTCGGTGCGGCGGCGCTGCAGCTTGGAGAAGTCGTTGTTGTAGAAGCCGCCATCACCCACGTAGACGCCGTGGAAGGTGCCGCGGACGAAGTCGGCGCCCACGGCGGCGGCCAGCTCGATGCAGGCGGCGCCGTCGGAGATGGCGTCCACGCCAAAGGGCACGCGGATCTCGGAGCGCAGGTTGCCGATGACGAAGGCCATGGCAGCCGGGGTGACGTGGCTCATGGTGCGCTCGTAGGGCAGGGAGAACTCGTTGGAGAAGAGGATGCCGTCGACGCCGCCGTCCTGCAGGGCGTGCAGGTCGTGGCGGGCGTGCTCAATCACGGTCTCGAGGGTGTCGGTGGCCTTCCAGCGCGGGTCGCCCGGCAGGGGGTCAAGGTGCAGCATCGAGATGATGGGCTTCTTGACGCCAAACAGTTCCTCGGTCCACAGCATGGTGCGCTCCTCTCTCGGGCGACGCCCCGTGGCGTTCGCCCATGGCAGAGTGGTATAAAAAACTCATTCAGTTATATAGTTTGCGCCAAAGGCGGCCTGTTGTCCACCGACATTCCGCGAGTGGGCGTGTCGGGGGCCGGAGGCCGCTTTGTGACATTGGGGACGGTTCTTTTTGTCAACCCGATGTCAACCCACCAAGAGAAAGGACCGGCCTCCCGCAGGAGACCGGTCCAAAGGAGAGAGATGCGCACGCGACGCCAGGTTGGGGGGGTCAGAAGGGGCCTGCGGCGCCGTTGCGCCTTAGCCCTCGAGGGAGACGAGCGGGTCCACGCAGTACTTGGCGGTGCGCTCGTCCTCGATCTTGCCGGCGTAGTTGAGGCCGAAGCCGAAGTCGTAGGTGTTGCCCTCGGAGTCGGTGTAGGGCTCGGTGTCGCGCGGCGCGTCCTCGAGCTGCTTCTCGACCGCGAGCATGTCCTTGGGCATGCCCATGGGCAGCAGGCCGCTGGGCTCGTACTTGCCGGTCACGATGTTGCACGCGGCCTCGGTGGAGCCGGACATGGAGACCAGGATGGCGTCGACGTCAGCCTCGAACTCGTGCACGCACATGGGCTGCATGATGTCGAGGATGACGATGCAGGGCTTGCCGGCCTCGTGGGCGACCTTGGCGGCGTCGAGGATCTGGTCGAGCTGCCCCTCGTTGACGACCATCGAGGTCGCGCCAAAGTAGCTGCGGTTCTCCTTGGTGCCATCGGGCAGCGTGTCGCCGGCGATGGACTCCTTGCGGACGAACTCGTTGTCGGCGGTGTAGGGACGGTACTGGACCGACAGGGGCACCCACTCCATGTTCTCGTTGCGGCCGTCACGCGCGGAGGCGTTGATGGGGGCGGCGGCGCAGACGAGCACGTAGTCGACGTCGGCGATCTCCTCGGCGGTGAGGCGGGTGACGTCCTCGGGAGCCGGGGCGACGTTGCCGTCGGCGTCGGTCTCGCCGGTGAAGGTCTCGGCCACGACGTCGGTCACGACCTCGAAGTACTTCTCGAGCGTGCCGATGGGCAGCGGCAGGTCGAGCGTGGCGGGGTTGTCCTTCCAGGGCGAGGTCTCCATGGTGCCGGCGATGTGCTGGGCGGCCGTGTAGCGCTGCGGCACGTAGACCTTGGGCTTGGCGTCGCCCTCGGCAGCCTTGATAAGGCCGTCCTTGTTCTTGAGCATGACGATGCCCTTTATCTGGGCCTCGAGCGCAGCCTGGATGGCCTCCTCGTTGCCCTTGTCAACGTCGGCTCGGGCGGCATCGACGTCCACGTAGGGGTCCTCGAACAAACCCGTGTTGAAGTAGGCGAGCAGCAGACGCTGGGCAGAGGCCTCAAAGTTTGTGCGGGCCTCCTCCTCGCCCAGCTCGGCCACCTGGTCCTCGTACGCGGAGATGAGCAGACCGGGGCCGTTCACGCCGCCCATCTGGTCGACACCCACGCTCACGGCCTTGGAGGCACGCTTGGCCGGCGTCCAGTCCTCGCCCTCGAGGCCCCAGCAACGGTAGCTCGGGGAGCCCTCCTCGCTCTTGTCATTGCAGACAAACCAGTCGGTGCACGCGGCGCCCTCGAAGCCGAAGCGCTCACGGAGCAGCTCGCGGATCTTGTACTCGGAGAAGCCCGAGCCCACAAGCTCGCCATACTCGCCATCCTCGCTGTAGGCGATGGTGTAGGAGGTCATGACCTCGGCCGCGGAACCGGTCTTGCCATCGAGCTTGAAGGCACCGTCGACGAACGGGATCATGAGGGCCTCGAAGTTGCCGCTGGGGTAGATGGCATACTTGCCGCCCTCGGGGTGGGCCTCACGGCCGCCCTCGGAGGCACCCTCCGCCGGCCAGTGCTTGACCATGGCTGCGACCGAGCCGGTGCCCCAGCCCTGGTCCTCGCCATTGACGACGGTCGACTGAAGGCCATCGCACAAGGCACGGCACATGTCACGGGAGAGCGCAGGGTCCTCGCCGAAGGTGCCGGAGTAGCGCTGCCAGCGCGGGTCGGTGGAGACGTCGGTCTGCGGCCCGAGGAAGGTGGTGATGCCCATCTCGCGCAGCTCGCGGCCCATGCCGGCACCGGCCTGCTTGGCGACCTCGGGGTCGAAGGTGGCGGCCAGGCCCAAGTTGCCGGGCCAGTTGGTGCAGTTGCTGCCGTTGCGCGGGTCGGACGCGAAGTTGATGGGCACCTTGTAGCCGGTCGACTCGACATAGGCCTGCAGGCGGTTGGCAAACTCGGCCTGCTGGAACGCAGGATAGCCCGAGAGGGCGTTCAGGACCGCGCGGACGCTGTTGTCGAGGAACTCCCTCTGCTCGTCAGTGATCTCGTCGCCCTCGAGCTCGCGCTGGTGGGCCGAGAAGCACATGAGGCCGGCGATCTGCTCGATGGAAAGGCGGCTGGCCAGGTCGGCGGCGCGCTCGGCTGCCGGGAGACGCCAGTCGGCGTAGGGGACGAGCTCGCCGGTGCCCTCGAAGTCCTTGAAGTAGAAGCCGTCTGCCTCGATGAGGTTGAGGCCGCTCTCGGGCGAGTAGGACAGGCGGGCGCCGCCGTCCTGCTCGACGACCATGTAGCCAAAGCCAGAGTCGACGCCGATGGCATCGCCTGCAAGCTCTGCCTCGGACTCGGCCGAAGCCTCCTCTGCGCCCTCGGGCTCCTCGGCAGGCTGCGAGCAGGCCGCGAGCGCGGCCGTGGCGGCACCGGCGGCCGCGACCTTGAGGAAGTTCCTACGGGTGACCTTGTTGGTGGACATATACGTACCCCCTTCTGAAAGAACCTTGCGATGAGGGCATCGTATCGTGGTGCACAAGGCTTCTACCAGCGGTTTTGCATGGCTGGTCGATTGCGTCGCATGGTTTGCGGGCACCTCTTCTGGCGTGTGCCGCTCACGGTGAAAAGGGTACCGCTCGGGCAAGGGGGCATAGGGAAAGCCCTCCTGTCTCCCATGAGGGATCAGCCGGCAGGCAGCAGGATGTGCAGGGCGAAGCTGCCCTCCCTTTGCTCGATCGTCATGTTCCCGCCAAGACGCTCGACGATCATGCGGATGCTCTTGAGACCAAAGCCGTGATAGCTGGGGTCGTCCTTGGTGGTCGCAGGCAAGCCGTCGACCAGCTCGGCCATATGAGCGCAGGTGTTCTCCACGGATATGCGCACGAACGTCCCCCGACGCTCGACACGCAGACTCACCAGACGGTTGTCAGGATCAGAGACCTGCTCGGTCGCTTCGATGGCGTTGTCGAGGGCGTTCCCAAAGAGCGTGTAGAGATCGACCGAGCCCACGTGCGAGAGGGCGGATCCGTCGGCCATGCAGGTGAAGTCGATGCCGCGACCCTCGCAGATGAGGCCCTTCTCGGTGAGCACGGTATCCAGCGACTCGTTGCCCGTTCGCACGGCAGAGTCGTAGATGAGGACCGCCTGCTCCAGTTCGTCGATGGTCCGGTCGCGCTCGACGCCCGCAGGCATGTCGCGCAAGGCCGCAATCTGGTGCTTGAGGTCGTGGCACTTGACGTTGATGAGGTCAACGTTCTCCTGCGAGATGCGCTGCTGACGCTCGCGCTCCACCATGAGCTGCTCCATGATCGCGCGCTCCTGCTCCATGGACGAGTGGCGAAACACGTCGAACTCGATCATGAGCAGCATGACGTTGCACAGGATGGCCAGGATGGCGACTTCTGGCCCCTGTATGCCGTCCACGCGGACCCACGTGTTGAGGACGTTGGTGACGACCAGCGTGAGCACGACGAAGGCAAGCATGAAGGCGTTCGTGACGTTGGGCTCGTGGCCACGCGGGTAGCGTCTGATGAGCTGCATGTAGATGAAGTAGCCAATGGCCAGCGACCCCACCAGCTTGAACGCCTGGAGTCCCATGCCCTCGAGCGGGAACCCCGGGAAATAGCTGGTCATGTTGCGTACGTAGAAGACGAGGTTCTCGGTGGCATAGCCCGCCGCCGCATAGAAGAGCGCCAGGCGTTTGGAGCTCGAGAACACCAAGTGGATGAGGACGACCGACGCCAAGAAGATGACGATGGTGTTGGCCGAGATGATCCAATTGGGACCCTGCGCGTTCTCCGCGCTGAGGAGGTTGTTGATGTTGCGGGAGTTGAAGAGCACGAGATAGGCGGCGATCATGGCGACCGCTTTGGGACGACTCACCCTGAGCTCGAGCATGGGGATGCAGAAGAGCAGCTCGCAGGCAACGAGGATGTTGCTGAAGCATTCGATGTAGGGCCAGATGGCCGCCACGTCACCCTCCTGTCGGCCGCGTGAGCGCATCCATGAACTCGCGCTTGCGCCCACGACTCATCTTGAGCTCGTCGCCTCCCTCGACCGTGACCATGTCTTGGCTCACGCCAATCACCTTGTCGAGGTTGACGAGGTAGCAGGCATTGCAGAGGGCAAACCCAAAGGGTTCGAGCGTGGTGCTCGCGTTCTTGAGCGAGTCCCACACCTCGAACGTGCCCTGAACCGTATGGTAGATGAGCTTGTGGCGAATGACCTCGACGTAGATGATATCGGCGGTGTTGAGCGTGCGCACACCATCGCGCGTGGGAATGGTGATGCGCGAGCGACGCTTGCGCGAGGCGACCTCGACCGCCCTGGCCAGCTTGAAGGCGAACGTGGGGTAGCGCACTGGCTTGACCACGAAGTCGAGGGCACTGACCTCGTAGCCCTTGATGGCGTACTGGGCCATGTTGGTGACGAAGATGATCTCGGAGGTGACCCCGGCGGTACGCAGGCGGCGAGCGGTCTCCATGCCACCGACCTCGTCCATCTCGATGTCAAGTAGGACGATGTCCTCGGTGGCGCCGGACTCGAGGAAGTCGCGACCGTCCGCGTACTCGCTCACCACGAGCTCGACGCCGTTCTCTTTGGAGAATCGTGCGGCCATCGAGGACAGGGACTCCCTGACCTCGGCCTCGTCGTCGACTATCGCGATCCTCAGCATACCTTCCCCCGATTATGGATGCACCCATCATGAAGGGTACCCGAGAGGGCAGATGCCTTTCCACACCTCTCGCACAGATTGCATGCTGGGTCGCATGGATTGTCGGGAAGGGGGCAATCCCCTCTCGTGTCTTTAGCAACTGTCCCCGCAGGTGACGCAGTGACAACGTTTCCGGACCAGATTGCAGCTCCGGGACGCCGTCGCTGTGCTACCTACGAGGACAGTCAGCTGGGTTTGGTAGCCGCAGCCCTACGCCACGCTGGCCTTGAAGCCGACGCCCTCGACGGCCGCCACGAGCTTGTCGTCGGACGCCACCACGCCCGCCTCGAGCGTGGCCTTGCCCTCCTCGAGCGAGACCTCGACGTTGCGCACGCCCGGCACGGCCTCGAGGGCCGCCTTGGTCTTTGCGACGCACTTGGGGCAGTGCATGCCCTCGACCTTGAGCTCGACGTTCCTCATGATGTGCTTCCTTTCTCTCTCTAACGGGTGAAACCTGTCATTGGGGACGGTTCTCTTTGACAGGTTTTTGCCCTATCGAAAAACCTGTCAAAGAGAACCGTCCCCAATGACAGGTTTCCAGAACCTGAGACGCAGCGCGTTGGTGACCACGAACACGGACGAGAACCCCATCGCCGCCGCCCCAATCATGGGGTTGAGCGTGATGCCCAAAGGCGTCAGCACGCCTGCTGCCACGGGGATGCAGATAGCGTTGTAGAAGAGCGCCCAGAAGAGGTTCTGGCGGATGTTGCGCATGGTGGCGCGGGACAGCTCCACGGCGGCGACGACGTCGGCCGGGTCGCTCCGCATGAGCACGACGTCTGCCGACTCCATGGCGATGTCCGTGCCGGCGCCGATGGCCATCCCGACATCCGCGCGGGCCAGGGCCGGGGCGTCGTTAATGCCGTCGCCCACCATGATCACGCGCCCGCCCGCCTGCTGCAGCTCGCGGACCTTCTCCTCCTTCTGGCTGGGAAGGACGCCCGCCACGACCTCGTCCACGCCCACGGCCTCGCCCACGGCAGCGGCCGTGCGCTGGGTGTCGCCGGTGAGCATGACGCTGCGCAGGCCCATGTCGTGCAGGGCCCGTATGGACGCGGCGCTGGTGGGCTTGACGGGGTCGGCCACGGCGAGAAGCCCCAGGGGCCTGCCGTCAAGCGCGAAGAAGAGCGGGGTCTTGGCCTGGTCGGCCAGGCGCGCGGCGTCCTGCGCGAGCGCCGCGACGTCCACGCCGCCCTCGTCCATGAGGCGGGCGTTGCCGGCCAGGGCCTCGACGTCGTCGACGATGGCTGCCAGGCCCATACCCGCGAGCTGGCCGAAGCCCTCCACGACCGCCCCGCCGTCGATGCCGGGGGCGACCTCGTCGGCGTGGCGGCAGACGGCCTCGGCCAGCGGGTGCTCGCTCTTGCGCTCGAGCGCCGCGGCGACGCGGAGCAGCTCGGCCTCGGTCGCGCCATCGGCCACGATCGTGTCGGTGACCTGGGGCTGGCCGGCGGTGATGGTGCCGGTCTTGTCGAGGACGACGGTGGTCGCGGCGCCGGCGGTCTCGAGCGCCTCGGCGCTCTTGATGAGGATGCCGTAGGCAGCGCCGCGCCCCGTGCCCACCATGATGGCCGTGGGGGTGGCGAGGCCCAGCGCGCACGGGCAGCTGATCACCAGGACCGACACCGCGTGCGTGAGCGCCGTGGCGAAGTCGTGCGAGATGGCGAACCACACCACGAACGTGACGGCCGCGATGCCAATGACGGCCGGCACGAACACGCCGGCGATCTTGTCGGCCATGCGCTCGATGGGCGCCTTCGAGCTGGTGGCGTCGTCCACCAGGCGGATGATCCCGGCAAGGGTGGTGTCCTGCCCAACCGCGGTGGCCTCCATGACAAACCAGCCCCTGGTGGAGACGGTCGCGCCGGTCACGGCGTCGCCCGCGGCCTTCTCGGCGGGGACCGGCTCGCCGGTGATGGCGCTCTCGTCGATGAGGGCCGAGCCCTCGGCCACGATGCCGTCGACCGGCACGCTCTCCCCCGCGCGCACCACCACGCGGTCACCCACGACGACCTGCTCGGTGGGGATTTCCTGCTCGGCGCCGTCGCGCAGGACGGTGGCCGTCTTGGGCGCGAGGTCCATGAGGGCGGTGATGGCGCCGGTGGTGCGGCCCTTGGCGCGGGCCTCGAAGAACTTGCCCAGCGTGATGAGGGTGAGGATCATGCCGGCGGAGTCGAAGTAGAGGTTGTGGAAGGCCGCGTGGGCGCCGTCCATGTCGCCTACGCCCAGGGCAAGCGCCATGCGGTAGAGGCCGGCGACGCTCCAGGCGGCGCTGGCAGCCGAGCCCAGGGCGATGAGCGAGTCCATGTTGGGGGCGCCGTGGGCCATGCTGCGGAAGCCGCCCACGAAATAGTGGCGGTTGGTGAAGAGGATGGGCACGCAGAGCAGAAGCTGCGTGAGGGCGGCCGCCATCATGCCGGGGTGCCCGGTGAGGGCGGGCGGCTGGGGCCAGCCGAACATGGGGCCCATGGCCACGTAGAACAGCGGCACCGAGAAGATCGCGGAGATGATGAGCTGCCGCTTGCGCTCCTCGATGGCGGCCTCGGCAACGGAGCCGGGGGCCGACGCCGCGGGCGCCGCCTGCGCGGGCGCCTGGGCGCCGTGCGGGTTGCGCGGGATGGCACCGTAGCCGGCCTTCTCGATGGCCGAGATGACCGCGGCGCAGGTCTCGTCGGTGCCGTCGTAGACGAGCTCCATCGAGTTCTTGAGGAGGTTGACGTTGGCCTCCTCGACGCCGGCGACGCCACCGGCAGCCTTGCCCACCCGCGCCGAGCAGGCCGCGCAGGTCATGCCCGTTATGTCGAATGTCTCTCGCATGCTTGCCTCTTCTCGTGGGTGGTGACATTGGGGACGGTTCTGTTTGTCAGGTTTTGCGCCTCATCGCAAAACCTGACAAACAGAACCGTCCCCAATGTCACCACCCAATGTCACCAAGGTTCCCGCCCTCCCCAATGTCATCATCCAAACCGCTTAAGGAGGTCCATGACCTCGTCGACCGCCTCGACGTCGCCCGCCTGGACCCGCTCGACCACGCAGGTGCGCAGGTGGTCCTGCATGACCTCGCGCGAGATGGCGGCCACGGCCTTCTCGACCGCCGCCAGCTGGATGAGGACGTCGCCGCAGTAGCGGTCCTCCTCCACCATCTGCTTGATGGCGTTGAGCTGGCCCACGCAGCGGTTGACGCGCCGGCCGACGCTCCGCTTGAGCTCGTCGGAGCGCGGGGTGTGCTTGGTGTGGCAGGCCGGGCAGCCACCCTCGTCCATGAAAACCTCCCAGCGTCGTGTCTGACACTGGGAGGTTATACCCCCTAGGGGTATATGTCAACGCTCCAATCGGGTGCGCCAAGCCTCCTTACAACTGTGTGAGGTTCTCTCCGTAGACGTCGACCATGTAGACGTTGCCGTCGTCCTCGTTGGTGAAGAAGACGTAGCCCTCGCACACGCATATGTCATCGGCCCTGACGTCGGCGACCGCGTTGACGGCCGAGCCGCCCAGGTCCGCGCGGCACAGCTTGAGGCTGTTCGTCGGATCTTCGCCCACGATGCCGTAGGGGCTGATCACGGGGTCGTAGACGCCTGACAGGGCGAGCTTGTGGTCCTCGAGCGTGGCCGCCTCGAGCATGTGGAGGTGGTAGTCGCCCAGGTCGTTGTACATGATCCAGCCGTCCGCGACCGTGATGGAGTCGACCGCCGAGCTCGTGAGCTTGGTGGCATCGCCCCCGTCGAGGCTCGCCCGGTAGAGGCAGCGGCCGTCGTCGTCGTTGGCCCAGTACATGAGCCCATCCCAGATCGTGAGGTAGTACAGGCTGCCGGCATCCCCCTCGCAGCGGACGTCGCCTCCCGCAAGCGCCACGCTGTAGAGCTTGAGGCCGTCAAGCGAGTTCTTGAAGTAGATGCGCTCCCCCACGATCATCATGTCCTCGAGCATGCCGGTGTAGATGACCGTGTCATGGCTGCCGTCGGTCCCCATGCGGTGGATGCCCTCCGAACCCGCGGACGGGCTCGCGTAGTAGTACACATAGCCGTCGACGACGCCTATGTAGCTGGGCTTCAGGTCTGAGAGCTGGGTCCTCTCGGACCCGTCGAGCCGCATCTTGCACAGGCAGCCGTCGCTGGAGCGGAAGTAGAACCACTCGCCGTCCGACGCGGCGATGGCCCCGTTCTGGTAGTTGCCCTGCAGGTTGCCCAGGGTGCCGGTATTGCTTGGGTCCTGGATGTCGGCGCTTCCGCTGGCGGGAACGGCCACCGCCTGGAGCGCCACGTCGCCCGAGGCCTCCTCGGCGGCCTGCCCCTCCCCTGCCGCCGCGTCACCCGACGACCTCGTCGCCAAGATCCGCGGACCCAGGATCGCCCCGCCCACGAGCAGGACCGCGAGGAACGACAGGACCCCGATCGCCCAGGAGGGAAGCTCGCGCCTGGGCCGCTCGGGAGGCGGCGCTAGGGAGGCCGCGTCAGGCGTGGTCCCGGCAAGGATGG
>SUUD01000045.1 GCA_015062715.1 Olsenella sp.
TGGCACCCGCCGCGATGCGCGCGCCGTCGAGGACGCGGACGTCGGGGCCGCAGATCTTACGCAGGCGCTCGGCCGTCTCGCCCATGCCGCTGCCGCCCGAGGTCGCGAACGGCACGATGACCTTGCCCGTGAGGTCGTAGGCCTCGAGGAAGGTGTCGATGATGGAGGGCTCGCGGTACCACCAGATGGGAAATCCCAGGAAGATGACGTCGGCAGAAGCCACCGGCGCGTCGGCGGCGGCCAGGGCGGGGCGGCTCGAGAGGTCCTGCATCTCGAGGCTGCTGCGCGACATGCGGTCGCGCCAGTTGAGGTCGGCCTGGGTGTAGGGGACCTCCGGCTCGATCTGGTAGGCGTCCGCCCCGATGGCGGCCGCGAGGCGCTCGGCAAGGCGCGCGGTGGTGCCGGAGGCGCTGAAGTAGGCGACGAGGCTGGTAGGCATAGGGGGTTCCTTTCTCTCTGCGTTCCCATGCTCCATGTTGGGGGTATGTACCCATTATTGGAAAGCCGCGCGTCCCTTTTCCGGAAACGGTCGTGCCCCTACGGGAACGGCGACATGACGTCGCCCCAAAGGAGGCGGCCCCACGCACGAGGCATGGGGCCGCCAGCTGCACGAGACGGGCGAGACAGAGGAACCCGCCTCGCGCCAAGGGGGGTCTAGTACTTAACGGGGCCAAACTCGAGGTTGGTCTCGTCCTCCTTGGAGAACATGTGGACGAGGTCGCCACTGAAGGCGAACGACAGCTCATGGCCCGCGGCGAGCTTGCTCCGCTGCTCCTTGTCGACATCGGCGGTCTGGACGATCACGATGACGTCCTGGCCCAGCGACTGGAGGTGCAGGTGGACGGACGAGCCCATCATCTCGGACACGTCGATGGTGCCGCTGAGCGACCCCTGCGTCCCGGCGGGGACGAGGGACACGTGCTCGGGACGGATGCCGAGCGTGATGGGCTGGGACGGGACGTCAAGCGCCAGCATGCGGGCCTGCTTCTCCGCCGAGGGGGTCACGGTGATGCCGCCGACCTCCACGGTGTACGCGTCGCCCTCGCGGACGAGCTGCGCGTCGAAGTAGTTCATCTGGGGGACGCCGATGAAGCCCGACACGAAGAGGTTGGCGGGATGGTCGAAGACCTCCTGGGGGGTGCCGACCTGCTGGGTCTCGCCGTCCTTCATGATGACGATGCGGTCGCCCAGGGTCATGGCCTCGGTCTGGTCGTGGGTGACGTAGACGAAGGTCGTGTCGATGCGCTGGCGCAGCTTGATGATCTCGGCGCGCATCTGGTTGCGCAGCTTGGCGTCGAGGTTGGAGAGCGGCTCGTCCATGAGCAGGACCTTGGGCTCGCGCACGATGGCGCGGCCGATGGCCACGCGCTGGCGCTGGCCGCCCGAGAGGGCCTTGGGCTTGCGGTCGAGGAACTCGGTGATGCCGAGGGTCTCAGCGGCCTCGTTGACCTTGGCGTCAATCTGGTCCTGCGGCATCTTGCGCAGCTTGAGCGGGAACGCGAGGTTCTCGCGGACGGTCATGTGAGGATACAGCGCGTAGCTCTGGAAGACCATGGCGATGTCGCGGTCCTTCGGGGCGACGTCGTTCATGAGCTTGCCGTCGATGTAGAGCTCGCCGCCGGAGATCTCCTCCAGGCCGGCAATCATGCGCAGGGTGGTGGACTTGCCGCAGCCCGACGGGCCGACGAAGACCACGAACTCGCGATCGGCGATCTCGAGGTTGAAGTCGGGGACCGCGAGGATGCCCTCGTCGGTGACGCGCAGGTGCGAGGTGCGGTGCGCGGACTCCTGGCCCTTCTTCTTGCGCTTCTTCTCGGTGTTGGGGTAGACCTTCTTGATGTGCCTGAGGCTTACTTCTGCCATGTGTGCCCAGCACTCCTTCCATACATATGGGTCATGGTGGCGATGCGGTCGGCAAGCTCGGGGCTTGCCTGGTCACCCGTCATGCGCCACCGCCAGTTTCCTCCCAGGGTCCCGGGCGTGTTGGTGCGCGCCTCGGGTCCCAGTTCCAGATAGTCCTGCATCTGCGCCACGAACAGGTCTGCGACGCTTCCCATGCCGGCGCGCACGAAGCCCCAGGCCAGGCCCTCTTCCTCGTTGAGGCCGAGGTAGCGGGTCGCCAGGGCGAGGTCGTCCTCGTCGGCTTCCTGGGCCCATGCGGCAAGCGGCTCGTTGTCATGCGTGCCGATGTAGCACACGCAGTTGCGCGGGTAGTTGTGCGGCAGGTACGAGCTGCCCGGCTCCTCGCACCCGCATCCCCGGGAAGCCCGAGTCTGCGAGCAGCTGAGCGACCTCGGGCGTGGCATATCCCAGGTCCTCCGCAATGAAGCGCAGGTAGGGATACCAGTCCTTGAGAACGCTCACGAGCGACATGCCCGGTCCCTTGACCCAGCGGCCGTCCTTGGCCGTAGTGGCGCCGTACGGGACCGCCCAGTAGCTCTCGAACCCGCGGAAATGGTCGATGCGGATGACGTCGAAGAGCTTGGCGACGCCGCCGATCCTCCTGATCCACCAGCCGTAGCCGTCGGCCGCCATGGCGTCGTAGTCGTAGAGCGGGTTGCCCCAGAGCTGGCCGTCCTCGGTGAAGGCGTCGGGCGGCACGCCCGCGACCTCTACGGGCACGTTCTTCTCGTCAAGCTGGAACAGCTCGGGCGAGGCCCAGACGTCCGACGAGTCGAGCGCCACGTAGATGGGCAGGTCGCCGATGATTCCGATGCCGTGGTCGTGGGCATAGGCGCGCAGCGCCTCCCACTGGCGGAAGAACAGGAACTGCACGTAGGTGTGCAGGCTGATGTCGTCGGCCAGCTCCTCGCGCCAGCGAGCGACCGCGTCCTCGTGGTGCAGGCGGATGCCCTCGTCGGGCCACTCGGTCCAGGCAGTCATGCCAAAGTGCGCCTTGACGGCCATGAACAGCGCATAGTCGGGAAGCCATTCCTCGTTGGCCGACACGAACGCGGCCACCGCCTGCGCGTCGCGCTCCCAGCCGCGCTGGTAAGCCAGGCGCAGCAGGGGCATGCGGTTGCGGTAGAGCAGCTCGTAGTCCACGGAGGCGGGGTCGTCTCCCCATGCGGGGGCGTCAACCTCGTCCTGGGTGAGCAGCCCGTCATCGACCAGCTGGTCGAGGTCGATGAGGTAGGGGTTGCCCGCAAAGGCAGAGGGGCTCTGGTAGGGCGAGTCGCCATACGACGTGGGCCCCACGGGGAGCACCTGCCACCAGGACTGGCCGGACGCGGCCAGGAAGTCGACGAACTCCCTTGCGGCAGCGCCCATCGTGCCGATGCCATGCGGCGACGGCAGCGAGGCCACGGGAAGCAGTATGCCTGCCGAGCGCTCCATGTTCCTATCCCTTGACGGCGCCGGCAGCGACACCCTTGATGATGTGCTTCTGGCAGGCCAGGTAGAAGACGATGACAGGAATGATGGAGAGCAGGATCAGGGCCATGGTGGCGCCGAGGTCGACGGTGCCGTAGCTGCCCTTGAGGTACTGGATGTGGATGGGGATGGTGCGATACTTGTTGATGTCGAGCACGAGCACGGGGAGCAGGTAGTCGTTCCAGACCCACATGATCTCGAGGATGCCGACGGAGATGAGCGTGGGCTTGAGCATGGGAAGCACGACCTCGAAGAACGTGCGGACGGGACCGCAGCCGTCGATGGCCGCCGCCTCCTCGATCTCGAGCGGGATGCTCTTGACGAAGCCCACGAACATGAAGATGGCAAGGCCCGCGCCAAAGCCCAGGTAGACGATGGGGATGGTCCACGGGGTGTTGAGCTTGAGCGTGTCGGCCGTCTTGGAGAGCGTGAACATGACCATCTGGAACGGGACGACCATGGAGAACACGCACAGGAAGTAGATGGCCTTGCAGAACAGCGAGTCGACACGGGCGATGTACCAGGCGGCCATCGAGCAGAAGATGAGGATGAGGGCCGTGGAGAGCACCGTGATGACGACGCTGTAGAGGACCGCGCTCGAGAACGGGTAGTTGCCGAACGTCATGCCCTTGACGAAGTTGCTCCAGCCGGCAAAGCTCTGCGCGGTGGGCAGGGCGAAGGTCTCGGTCTTGACGAAGGTGTTGAGCTTGAACGAGTTGATGACGACCGCCACGACGGGCAGCACGTAGATGACGCAGATGATGGCCAGGACGACCGAGAGGATCGTCTTGTTGCGGCGCTCTGCCGCAAGCGTCTGCTCCTTGCTTGCCATTACTGCTGCACCTCCCTCTTACGCGTGTACGCAAGCTGGGCGAGACCCAGGCCGGCGACGAGGATGAAGAAGATGACGGCCTTGGCCTGCGCGACGCCGCGGACGCCTGCGCCGGCGGTGTAGAAGGTGTTGTAGATGTTGAGGGCCAGCATCTCGGTGGTGTTGATGGTGGAGCCGTCCGGCTGGATGATGTAGGGCAGGCCGCCGGTCAGCGCGAGGTTCTGGTCGAACAGCTTGAAGCCGTTGGTGAGGCTCAGGAACATGCAGATGGTGATGGACGGCATGACGTTGGGGATGGTGACCTTGAAGAGGGTCTCCCACTTGCTGGCGCCGTCGATCTTGGCCGCCTCGAGCATGTCCTCGGGAACGGCCTGCAGGCCGGCGATGTAGATGATCATCATGTAGCCGATCTGCTGCCAGCACATGAGGATGATGAGGCCCCAGAAGCCGTAGGTGGTGTTGAGCAGGATCGACGTGTTGTAGGCGGCGAGGATGCCGTCGAAGATCATCGACCAGATGTAGCCCAGGACGATGCCGCCGATGAGGTTGGGCATGAAGAACACCGTGCGGAAGATGTTGGAGCCCTTGATGTTCTGGGTGAGCGCGTAGGCCACGGCGAACGCGAGGACGTTGATGAGCACCAGGCTCACCACGGCCGTGAGCGCCGTGTACCAGAAGGAGTGCTGGAAGCTCGGGTCGGCAAGCGCGGTGGCGTAGTTGTCGAGGCCGACGAACTGCGCGTCACTGGTGAGGCGGAACTTGCAGAACGAGAGGTAGATGCCCTGGAAGAACGGCCAGACGAAGCCAATGCAGAACGCCGCGACGACCGGGCCCATGAACAGCCAGGCCCAGCGCCTCGTGGAGCCCTTGATCGAGTTACCCGATTTTGCCATGCTCTCTCCTTTCTCCTTGTTCGTAGCTTTTGCGAGAAGGGGCCGAGACGAGCGAGGATGCCCGCCTCGGCCCACAGATGAGCGAGCGGAGATGCCTTACGCGTTGGCGGCAGCCCACTGGGTCGCCCAGCCGTCGACGAAGGCCGTGCGGACGGCCTCCCAGTTGGCGTCGGACTGGTCGGAGTTGTAGGCGTTGAGGGCCGAGACCAGGGCGGCACGGTACTGGTCGACGTTGGGCTGGTAGTTGGTGGCCCAGTCCATGACGTAGCAGCCGTTGTCGGTGTAGGCGGCGGCGTCGTTCAGGAAGCCGTTGGTCGACTCGGCGGCGTTGGAGTAGGGCAGGATGCCGAGCTGCTCGACCATAGCCGCGGAGGCCTCGGGGTCGCTGACCAGCCACACCATGAAGTCGATCGTGGCCTGCTGGTTCTCCTCGGAGGCGTTGACGTTGACGGCCCAGCAGTTCTCGGTGCCGCAGTTGAGGCCGGCCTTCTCCTCGCCGGCGACGCCGCAGTAGTACGGGATCATCTTGACGGAGGGCTGGGCCTCGGCGAGCGTGGCGTAGTCCCAGGAGCCGGTCAGGAAGAAGCAGGCCTGGCCGCTGGTGAACTGGGTCGCGGGGTCATGGCCGCCCGTGGCCAGCGCGGTGGGCTCGGTGCAGGAGTTGTTAATGATGAGGTCGTAGAGGTTCTTGTAGTTGTCCATGTAGGCGCCGGTGATCTCGGAGGTCTCAGAGGTGAAGTCACCGTTGTCCTGCTCCTCGTAGTAGTACTCGAGGTTGGCGAGGTGGCCGGTCACGCGCCAGCTGGAGGAGTCGTCCATGTCGGCGGCGACGAAGGCGTCGAAGCCCAGCTCGGCGGCGCGGGCGTGGATGTCCTCGGCGACGGCCTTGAGGGTCTCGAAGTCGGTGATCTCGTTGATGTCGTGGCCAGCCTGGGCGATGAGGTCGGCGTTGGCGACGATGCCGTAGCACTCGTAGCAGTAGCCCATGGAGACGAGCTTGCCGGCCTCGTCATACAGGTTGTAGGCATCGGTGGAGAGCTCGGCCTCGATGGCGGTGCCGGTCAGGTCGAGCGCGTAGTCGCCCCACTCCTTGACGCCGGCGGCGTTGCCGATGATGAAGAGGGTCGGGGCCTCGGACTTGTCCATCTCGGCGATGAGGGTCTGCTGGTAGGTGCCGGAGGCGGCGGTGACGACCTTCACGGGCACGCCGGTGTTCTCGGTGTACTTGGCGGCCAGGGCCTGGGCGGTCTCGTCAAGCTCGGGCTTGAAGTTCAGCCAGTAGACGGAGCCGGAGCCGGCCTCGCCGCCACCGTTGCCGGAGCCGCCGCCGCAGGCGACCAGGGTGGTGGCCGCAGCCAGCCCAGCGGTGCCGAGGAAGGCCCTACGCGTCATGTTCTTCATTGTCTCTCTCCTTCTGTCTCGCTTCGCATCCTTGTGATGCTCAGTCCCAACTATCGACTCCCCACGGTCCCTCCGGGCCGCAGGGTGGTCTCCAGACGTACGTGGCGGTGTCCCGCCTTGCCCTCCAGGACGTCCACCAGGATCCTCACGGCCTCCTCGCCCAGGGTCGCCTGGGGCTGCGAGAGCGTGGAGAGCGTGGGGATGGTGTAGTTGGACATCTCGATGCCGTCGATGGCGATGACCGAGCAGTCCTCGGGCACGCGCAGGCCGGCATCGTGGAGGGCCTTGAGGGCGGCGATGGCCATGGTGTCCGCGATGGCGAAGATCGCGGTGAAGTTGCGGCGGCGCGCCAGGAAATCGGCGGTGGCGCGGTAGGCGGCCCCCATCACGAAGGACCCCGTCTCGATGACGAGGTCGTCGTCGGGCTCGATGCCCGCCGCGCGCAGCGTCTCGCAGTAGCCCTTGTAGCGCCGCTCGGAGATGGAGTGGTCGTCGCGGTCGTCGAGCAGGATGGCGATGTCGGTGTGGCCGCGGTCGAGAAGCAACTGGACGGCACGGATAGCCTCGGCCTTGTCGTCAACCGACACCGACGAGAAGGCCGTGCGGTCGAGGTCGCCAAAGTGGTTGGTGTGGGTGCAGCAGACGAAGGGCACGCCTATCGACGAGACCTCCTGCTGCGTGTAGTCGTAGCGGCCGCCCAACAGGATGAGGCCGCGCAGGCGCTTGGACATGGCAAGCGCGGCGCCCTCGGCGACCTCGTCGGCGCCGGCCGGGATCTGGTGCAGGACCATGGAGTAGCCCGCAGCCTCGCAGCTGCCCTCGACGGCGCGGATGACCGGGGTGAAGAAGGGGTTCTCGGCCCCGCGCACCACCAGGCCGATGGAGTCGGTCTGGGGAAGCACGAGGTCACGCGCCGAGCTGTTGGGCACGTAGTGCAGGACGCGGACTGCGTCGAGCACGCGGGCGCGGGTGTCGGGGCTGACGTCGGGGTGGTTGTTGAGGACGCGGGAGACCGTGCTCACGGCAACGTTGCAGTAGGCGGCGACGTCCTTAATGGTGGTCATGGCTCCCCTCCTCCTGCAATTGGCACGTCTTCAAATAACAATGGAAACGTTACCGGAAACGTTTTCAACTGTAGTGATACTAAATTCCTGTTTATACTGGAAACGTTTCCGTTACACCCAGCGGCGAACGGTAGCCATGCGGCCGCGAGCGGCTGGCACGTACCCCATCCTGCCCCGAAGGAGCCACCATGACGCGTACGACCAACCCCGAGCTTCAGCACCTCGTAATCTACTCCGTGTTCGTCCGCAACCACACGCCCGAGGGGACCTTCCGCGCCGTCATCCCCGACCTGGGCCGCATCCGCTCGCTGGGCACCGACGCCGTCTGGCTCATGCCCATCCACCCCATTGGCGAGGTCGCGCGCAAGGGCACGTTGGGTAGCCCCTACGCCAACCGGGACTACCGGGCGGTCAATCCCGAATACGGCACCCTGGACGACTTCCGCGCGCTGGTCGACGCCATCCACGAGCAGGGCATGAAGTGCCTCATCGACGTGGTGTACAACCACACCTCCCCTGACTCCGTGCTATGGGAGACGCACCCCGAGTGGTTCTACCGCAAGCCTGACGGCAACCCGGGCAACCACGTGGGCGACTGGACCGACATCATCGACCTCGACTACGCCGGCGACCCCGCGCTGTGGGACTACCAGGTCGAGTCGCTCGTGGGCTGGGCCCGCATCGTCGACGGCTTCCGCTGCGACGTGGCCTCGTTCGTCCCCGTCGAGTTCTGGGAGCGGGCACGCACGGCCTGCGAGGAGGTGCGTCCGGGCTGCATCTGGCTGGCCGAGACGGTCCATCGCGAGTTTGGCGAGGAGATGCGCCGGCGCGGGCTGTACAGCGCGACCGACGCCGAGGCGTTCCGTGCCTTCGACATCGAGTACGCCTACGACGTGCAGACCGTCTTCGACCGCTGGCTCGCGGGCGAGGCGCCCCTCTCCCACTGGCTCGACCTCATCGACTTCCAGGAGAGCGCCTATCCGCGCGGCTTTAACAAGCTGCGTTACCTCGAGAACCACGACCTGCCGCGCATCGCCTCGCAGCTGGGGCGCGGCCTCTCGCTCGAGGCGCTCACGGCGATGCAGTTCTTCCTCAAGGGCGCCACGCTGGTCTATGCCGGCCAGGAGGTCGCGTCGGACCACCAGCCGTCGCTGTTCGACCGCGACACGGTAGCATGGGACACGGGCCGCGACCTCTCGCAGCTCATCGCACGGCTTGCCACCATCAAGCACGAGGTGCTGGGGTGCGAGGACTCCTTCCGCGTGGCATCCGTCGACGACGGGCATGACCTGGCAGTGCTGGAGCGCTCTGGCACCTGGGGACGTGTCGTAGGCGTGTTCCCGCTGCGCGGCGATGCCTGCGGGGTGCGCGTCAGCATGGACGACGAGCGCGGGATCGGCCTTGCCGACGGCACCTATGAGAACCTCGTCGACGGAAAGGCGGTCACGGTGAGCGACGGCTTGCTCGCCTGCGACGGACGCGCCGTGATCGTGCGGGCGTAGGGACCCGCGCCCCTTACGCCGGCTGAGCCTGCTCCTGCTGCTGGTCGTCGCCCTCGGGGAACAGCAGCCCCGCCGAGCAGGACGCGCAGCCCTTCAGCGCGCCAAAAACGAGCATGGCCACCAGCAGCGCCGCGATGAGCAGCCAGCGGAGCAGCTTGAGGAGCCGCTTCCAGCGGGCGTTCTGCTCGTCGGCATCGGTGTCCGGCTCGGGGACGGGCTCCTCGGGCTCCTCGTCCTGAAGCACGAGGACGATGGGCGTGGGCTCGGGCAGGGTCATCTGGTCCGTGTTGGGCGGTTCCGAGAGGGCGCCTACCAGCGACGCGGCGAGCAGGGTCGACATGGCGGCGGTTGCGGCCGTCTTGCCTGCGCCCTGCTTGGAGACGGGCTCCTCTTCGCATGTGGTCTCGTCGTCCATGCTTTTCCTTTGGCCGGGGTCGTACTTGCAGTATTCCCTGCCGGGGTCGCGACAGACAGATGATGGCACTTTTGCCCACATGTTCCGGCAGCGCAAGAAGAGGGGGCGCGCCGGTTGGCACGCCCCCTCACATAACCCATGGGCCTTTCCTACGCCGTCTCCTCCTCGCGCCTGCAGAGAAGGGCAGCGATGACGAGCACCGCCCCGAGCAGGGCAAGGGCCGCCACGGCACGGGCCTCGAGGGCATCGCCCGTCTGCGGGACCTGGGGGCCACCGTAGTAGGGATCGGGACCAGGATCGGGACCAGGGTCGGGACCAGGCGCGGGCCCGACAATCTTCTGCCACACGGCCGTGAAGGTATGGCCGGCGACGACCAGATACTCGTCACCCGCATAGTAGATCGAACCGAGCCAGTAGAGGAACCGGTAGCCGGCTCGCGTGGGCAGCGGCAGGACGAAGACCGTGCCGTCGGCCATGATGATCGTGATGGTGCCCGTCTTGCCGTCGAGGACGCCTCCGTTGAGGTTGAGGATGAGCTTGAACTCGAGCGGAAGCTTCTTGAGCCAGACGCTGCCGTAGTTTGACGTGGCGCTCGGACGGTCACCCACGTTGGGAAGCGTCGCCTCGAAGGGCTTGCTGGGCGAGCCGATGTCGCCGTCGGCGACGATGTCGATGGACTGGCCGTCGGCCTTGCCCTGGACGGCACCGGTGGAGTCGATGTCGATGTCGCCGCCGGCCGTGACGTCCACGTTGGTGGACGGGCTCGTGAGGTCGAGGTTGGTGTCGCCACCAGAGGTGGTGGTGAGGTCGTCGGCGTTCACGTCAAGCGGGTTGTCATCGGAGCCGATGTTGCCGCCGGCGGTGATGGTGACCTCGTCGGCCACGACGCCCGCGCCGGTGTCGGTATCGGTGACATCGCCGTCGGCCGTGAGCTGGACCTCGTCCTCGGCCACGACGGTACCGACGTTGAGGTCGCCGTCGCTCTCGATGTAGACGTTCTCACCGTAGGCGTTGACCTCGTCGGTGTCGACCTTGATCGGGTCGTCCTCGGAGCCCACGTCGCCGCCGGTGCTGTTGAGGTCGATGGTGTCGGCCGTGAGGTCGGCGCCGTCGCCATCATTGGTCACCTGGACGTCGCCCGTGGCGGTGAGGTCGATGTCGTCGGCGGTGATGGGGCCGGTGGTGAGGTCGCCGCTGTTCTCGACGTTCACGTTGCCGGGGTTGTCGCCGTCGGACGTGCCCTCGGCGTTGAGCTGGCCGCCCACGTCGGTGGAGAGGGCGTTGTCGTCGGTGCCCACGTTGTCGGCCGTGACGTTGAGG
>SUUD01000248.1 GCA_015062715.1 Olsenella sp.
TCGTCACCTGCGAGAAGAGCTTCTTCACCCGCGAGCCCAAGGTGCGCGGGTCGCGCCGGCGCGTCACCCGGTCGCTCACCATGACGGACGACGAGCTCGCGCAGTACGAGAACCTCTACATGGGACTCGACTACACCGCCTGGTATCTCGAGCAGGACGGGGTGAGCGTCTACCGTGACTCGGACGTGGTGAGCCCCGAGGTCATAGCAAGTTCGCGCATCTACAACGAGTGGGTGCGCCCCATGGGCATGGAGTACGTCTGCGGGTCGGTCATGCACGAGGGCGGCGTGCGCGTGGCGGATATCACGCTCTTCCGAAGTGCGGAGCATGGCGACTTCACCAACAACGAGCTCTTCCTCCTCGAGGCCGTGACGCGGCTCGTCGAGGCATGGCTTGCTCGGGAGCGGCCAGTCGCCACCAGCACGAAGACCACTCCAGAGATGGACCGGGCTCGCCTCACCCCGCGCGAGCTCGAGGTGGCGCGGCTCGCCTGCACGGGCATGTCCGTCCGCGAGATGAGCGACTACCTGGCAGTGAGCTATGGCACGGCACGCCGCCATCTGGCAAACATCTACGAGAAGCTGGGAATCAACAGCCGCGTCCAGCTCATTGAGCACATGAGGTAGGGCACTGGGGGCGACTACCCTACAGCTCGATTCCCAGCCCCGCGCAGATGGCGCGGAGGTCATCGCGGTGCGTCGCGGCAATGTGCGCCTCCAGCAGGGTGGCAAGCGCCTTCGAGAGCGGCAGCGAGGGCAGCAGCTCGTTGTGATAGGGCGACGAGGCCTGGACCCAACTCGACTGCATCTCGACCAAGGCATACGCAAGGACCTCGGCGTTGGTTGACTCCTCGAGCCAGCCAGCCCCGGCCAGCCGCCCAAAGGCCCAGGCATAGTACGCGCAGATGTCGCGGGCAAAGGAGTCGTTCTCGCCCTTGAGCGAGGGGAACTCCACCATGAGCTGCGAGAGGTTCTCGAAGTAGAAGGGGTAGCGTCGCTGGTTCTCCTCGTTGGCGACGATGAGGCCCATGAGGTGGTCCATGAGGGCAGCCCCCTCAAGGGAGCGGTCGAGCCTATCGGAGAAGCCCGCGTGCAGGTCATCGAGGATAGCCGCGATGAGGTCTTCCTTGTGCTTGAAGTGATAGGAGAGGTTGCCGATGGTGGTGCCGGCCTCGGCCGCGATCTGCCGCAGGCTCACGGCATCGTAGCCCTGCTCGTTGAACAGGCGCACCGCAGCCTCACAGATCCGCTGCCTTCCCTCGCCCCGTGCCATGCAAGCCCGCCTTCCAAAAGAGGGGCCCCGCAGCGGTAGCCGCGGGGCCGCAACTAACATGTCGATTCTAGCAGCAGCGCCTACGCCCTGGCCGCCTCGAGCATGCGCGGAACCATCCAGTCGGCGCCAAAGCAGCCGGCGGAGTCCATCTTGTCGTTGACGCAGTGGGCGTTGCCGGGATAGTCGGCGTAGTACTTGACCTCGGACGAGCACAGGTCGTAGATGCGGTGCGGCCCGTCCACGCCAATGATGGGGTCCTCGTGGCTGTGGATGATGAGCACCGGGCAGGTGATGTTGGACAGCTTGTCCGTGCACTCCATGCGCGTGGACATCTCGCTGCACACGTCAATCGGCTGGTTGAACTTGAGCTGGAAGCCACCCAGGTAGAAGTTCTCGATGCCCACCCAGGGGTGCTTGGTGAGGGTGTCGGTCTTGTCGGTGCCGCCGCGCACGACCAGGCCGCAGATGTCGTCGTTGAGATCGCAGGCAGCGGCCGTGGCCAGGTAGCCGCCGTAGCTCATGCCATAGAGCGCGATCTTGTCGCCCACGCGCGGGTCGGCCTTGACGAAGTCGATGACGCTCTTGACGGCACGGGTGTAGTTGTCCTCGGTGAGCCACATCTCCTTGAAGTAGAGCGAGGTGCCCTGGCCGGGACCATCAAAGATGATGAAGGGGATGCCGCGCTGGTAGAAGTACCAGCCGCAGGAGAAGTTCTCCTCCTTGAAGCCGGTGGCGCCGGGAATGATGACCAGCACTGGCGTCTCGGGCGTGGTGCCCTCGGGGATGGCGTAGTAGGCGTCCATCTCCTTGCCCTCGAAGGGGATCTTGACGGCGGAGACGTTCTCGGGGCGCAGCTCCCATGCCTTCTCGAAGCACATGGGAATCTTGGAGTAGATGCGGATCTTCTCGTCGGTGATGGCGTCGTGGATGCCATAGTCGGCAACGCGGAACAAGGCTTCGGCGCGGGCGTAGAAGTTGGAGGCGGTGACCAGGTTGCCAACGGCCTCCATCTCCTGGGCATGGGCCAGGTGACGGTTGCCTATCTCCTCGGCGACGTCGACGAAGTCCTCGCGGTCCTCCATGGGGACGGGCGTGAACGACTTGCCCACGCAGGTGCAGTCGCACTCGGTGCGGTTGGTGAGCTCGATGAAGTCCTCGATGTTCATGCCGCCAGAGATCATGCGGCCGGGGTTCTGCGCGCCGGGACGGGGACGGACTGCCATGGTGTGCTCCTCTCGTTGTTGTTACAGTACGTTGTACTGTTTCGCTGAGAGGAAGATTACAGTACGCTGTACTGTTATGAAGACCAGCACCGGCGAACGGTAGTTACAGTACGGTGTACGGTAGTTTTGCGAGATCTCACGAAAAAGGATCGGCACGTCCGCATGTTTTTCTGTTCCTCGCCATACTCCCACTTGACGCAGGCGGCGCATTTGCTATAGTTAACAAGCTTGCTTTTGGCTAGGTAGCTCAGTTGGTAGAGCAGCGGACTGAAAATCCGCGTGTCAGGGGTTCGACTCC
>SUUD01000249.1 GCA_015062715.1 Olsenella sp.
TTGGGGACGGTTCTCAACTGTCTCATCTGTCCCCAACTGTCTCTGAGACAGTTGAGAACCGTCCCCAACTGTCTCACTTGTCTCCCTCAGCGCGGAGAGGAGGGCGTCCTCGCTGCAGGTCCAGGGAACGTCGATGCCACGCTCGCGCAGCCGGCTGGCCAGGCGCGCCGCGAACGGCTCCTCCAGGCCCAGCGCCGAGAGCTGCTCGCCGTGCGAGAAGACCTCGTCGGGGGTCCCGTCCAGAACGACGTGCCCCCGGTCCATGACCAGCACGCGGTCGGCCGCGAGCGCCTCCTCCATGAAGTGCGTGATGTGCACCACCGTGGTGCCCTCGTCGCGCAGCTTGGCCATGACGCGCATGATCCCGCGCCGGCCGCGCACGTCGAGCAGGGCCCCGGGCTCGTCGAGCACCAGCACGCGCGGCTCCATGGCAAGCGCGCCGGCGATGGCCACGCGCTGCTTCTGCCCGCCCGAGAGGCGCGACGGGTCGGCCTTGGCGTAGTCGCCCATGGCCACGCGCGCCAGCTCGCGCTCCACGCGCGCGCCGATTTGGTCGGCAGGGACCCCCAGGTTCTCGGGGCCAAACGCCACGTCCTCCTCGACGATCGAGGTCACGATCTGGTCGTCGGGGTTCTGGAACACCAGGCCTATCTCGCGCCGGGCACGGCGGTACGCCTCGAAGTCGACGCCCTCCGGCCCCAGCACGCGCTCGCCGAGCAGCTCGACCTCGCCCTCGTCGGGCGCCAGGAGCCCGCACACCACCGAGGCCAGCGTCGACTTGCCGCTGCCGTTGGCGCCGAGCACGCACACGCGCTCGGCGGCCGCCACGTCGAGCGACACGTCGTCGAGCGCGGTGACCTTGTCGCCGTAGCGCAGCGTCACATGGCGAAGGGACACGACGGTGCCCGCCGCGTCCCTCTCGGCCACTGGGGTGTTGCCTGCCGCCGCCACGTGCTAGTTCTCGAGCGCCTTGGAGATGGGCTTGTACACCAGGGCGGTGACGACGCAGTTGATGAGGATCTTGATGCCGTTGAAGATGAGCAGCAGCGGAATCAACGCCATGACCTCCTCCATGGTGGCGCCCATGTAGATGGGGGTCACGATCATGTTGGCGATCAGCGCGCTCACGATGCAGCAGACGGCGCCCACGACCATGCCGATGATGGCGCCCTTGAAGGTGGTGTTGCGCTGGTAGATGATCGACGCGGGCACAACCAGCGTGAAGCAGGCCATGATCGCCATGAGGCAGCCGTAGATGCCGCTCTCGGTGGCCAGGTGCACCAGGTAGGGGATGATCGACACGATCGCGCCGGTGGCCGGGCCAAAGGCGAAGCCGGCGATCATGGCCACGATGGCGGACGGGTCGTACTTGAGGAAGGTCACGCCCGGGATTATCGGGAACTCGATGAACAGCGTGCAGATGGCCGAGACCGCGCAGAACAGCGCCGTGACGGCGATGCGCTTGGTCGACCAGCCGCCGCCGGCGGTGGTGGAGTGGGTGTCGTGACGTGTGGAAGTTGCGGCCATGGTGGGCCCTCCGTTTCTCCCGTCCGGACTGTCACCGTTGGTTCCGGACTCTCACCGGATCGGCCGCTCTCGCGGTTCGCGGACTTCGGGCATACCCGTCACCGCCAGTGGGGAGTTTCACCCCGCCCTGAAACTACGTGAGGCCACTCTAGCACGAACCCGCATGGCGTGTCGTCATGAGTCACCTACCGTAAACATGGCGCGCCCGCCATGCCGCTATACTCGATGGGAGAGAGCGCACGACCTCAACCAAAGGAGTAGGGAACACGATGCCAGACTTAGATGCCGACCTGGACCTTGACGAGAGGGACCCGGAGCTCACGCTGCCCGCGCATCACGAGACCCCCGTCACGCCGGAGCTGCTGGAGCGGCTTGCGAGCATCGTCGGCGCCGAGTGCGCGCTGGTTGACGAGCCCATGTCCGAGCACACCACCTTCGAGATCGGCGGCCCCGCCGACCTCTACGTGGTGCCCGACACGGTCGACCGGGCGCGCGTGGTGATCGAGACGGTCCGTGCGGCCGGCGTGCCGCTCTTCGTGCTGGGCCGTGGCAGCGACCTGCTCGTGGCCGACGAGGGCTTCCGCGGGGTGGTGCTTGCGGTGGGCGACGGCCTGACCGACCTCACCTACGACGGCGAGACGCTCGTGGCCGAGGCGGGCGTGACCCTGGCCGACGCGGCCGAGATGGCCTGCGCGCTGGGGCTCTCTGGTCTGGAGTTCGCCTGCGGCATCCCCGGCACCGTGGGCGGCGCCGTCTTCATGAACGCGGGCGCCTACGGCGGGCAGATCGCCGACGTGCTGGTGGGCATCCAGGCGCTCACGCCCGAGGGCGACCGCGTCGAGCTGGGTGTGGACGAGCTGGCCATGGGATACCGCACCAGCCGCGTCAAGACCGACGGGCTGGTCGTGCTGAGCGCCACGTTCAAGCTCGAGCGCGCCGAGGAGGACGACATCCGCGCGCGCATGGACGACCTCACCCGCCAGCGCGAGGAGAAGCAGCCGCTCGAGCTGCCCAGCGCCGGCTCCACGTTCAAGCGCCCCGAGGGCCACTTTGCCGGCAAGCTCATCATGGACGCCGGGCTCAAGGGCTACCAGGTGGGCGGCGCGGCCGTGAGCGAGAAGCACGCGGGCTTCGTCGTCAACATGGGTGGGGCCACCGCGGCCGACGTCCATGCGGTGATCGAGCACGTGCAGGCCGAGGTGCTGCGCCAGTTTGGCGTCTCGCTCGAGCCCGAGGTGCTCTTCCTGGGCTAGTTTCGT
>SUUD01000250.1 GCA_015062715.1 Olsenella sp.
TCCCTCATATGACCCGAACCTTGTCAATAGGCAAAACCTAACTTTCCGAAAGTTTTTTCAAACCTCCAGCCATCAAGTACCGCGCCTGCGTCCCGGAAGGCCGCTACGAGACCGACGTGCTGATGCACAGTCTCATATCCGCGGATACCGCGCCGCGCGCGGCCCGCACCTCGGTTCTTCCGGCGCGGCGGCGGGCGGCAGTCTAGGTATCGTGCGTGCCGGCGAACCGGTGCACATAGGGAATGCGCGCCCCCGCCGCTCAGTCTCGGGCTCGCGGCCCCCCGGGCCGCAGGCGGGTTATCTCATGCGGGCTGCCGCCCGCCAAATCGTCCTACCTCCAGGGCGCCGTCCCCGCCGGGATGCGCCACGCTTGCTCATTGCTCATTGCTCATTGCTCATTGCTCGTCGCTCGTCGCTCGTCGCTCGTCGCTCATGCGGCCTCCTGCGCGGTGGCGGAGGAAGCTGCGGCCTGCGCGTCCTTGCCGATGTAGAGCAGCGCCCGCGCCATCTCGGCGGCGGTGGCGGTATTGGCCTTGCAGGGCATCAGGCCCCGGGCGACCAGCGAGCGGCGGCGCTCCACGAGCCTGGCCGAGCAGCCCCGGGCGTGCTCGCGGACGGCTAGGGGCACCGACGCCTTGCCCTTCTTGCGGCAGGCCGGGTTGCCGCGCGCTATCACCCAGGCGCATTCAACGAGGAGCCTGCGCACGAGCGTGCAGCCGTTCTTCGAGATGCGGCCCAGCCTGCGCCTCTCGGCGCTGGAGCTCTCGGACGGCGAGAGGCCGAAGTACGAGGTCACCTTGCGCCCGGAGGCGAAGCGGGAGAAGTCGCCCACCTCGGCGGCGAAAGCGAGGGCGGTGGCGAACCCCACGCCCTTCACGCACATGAGCGCGTCGACCACGGGGCCGAGCTCCGATGCCGCGGCCACCTCCTCGGCCTCGGCCTTCAGCTCGCCGTACGCGATCTCGGCGGCCTCGGCCGCGGCCAGCGCCGCCAGGTACGCCGCCTGCGACCCGGGGTCTCCGAGCTCGATTCCGCGCAGCCAGTTCCAGAAGACCTGGCCCCAGCGCTTCTTCAGGCGCCCCGTCGGCGTGCGCTCGTCCCAGTAGATGCCGTGGCGGCACAGGATCGCGTTGACGCGCTGGCGGGCCGCCTCGCGGGCGCTCGCCAGGTCGTCCATGGCCTGGGCGAGCTCGCGCAGGCCCTCGACCCGCTCGGGCGGCACCCACACCGGGCTGACCTCGCCGGCCAGCGCCAGGCGCGCCAGCCTCTCGGCGTCGCGCCGGTCGTTCTTCTTGGAGCGCGAGTCGGCCGAGCCGGGCAGCTTGGAGGACGCCACCGGCTCCACCAGCACGTCGCCCGCCGTCAGCATCCGCGCCGGCACGAAGCCGGTGCAGCCGGACTCGTACACGCCGTAGGACGGCTGCGGAAAGCCTGCCATCCACTCGGCCATCTCCGCGTAGGGGTTTCCCTTGAACGTGCGCGTCTTCAGCTCGCCGTCGTCTGGCGTCAGCGCGCAGATCGTTGTCGTCTTCAGGTGACTGTCGATGCCGAAATAGGTAGAATACATTGCCATGGGGACCCTCCCGTCGGTCGTGGCGCCTCGGCGCCGTTCTGCTGCAACGGAACCATTTTCGTTCGGCGGGAGGCCTCCTTCAAGACCCCAGCCCGAGAATGAATTCCGTTCCCTCGGTTCGGGTCATATCGTCTAGCCGCCCGCAGCGTTTGAAGGTTTATCTGTTGCCGCCCCAGCCATCGGGGGCGCGTGGGCTGCTACGTTGCCTCGGGTCGCCGCGCACGGCGTCACCGATGGCTGGCCGGCGGGGCAAGCAGATACGAGGTGCGGTTGCGGCCGCCGTCCAGAAGGCCGACGCCACCAGCCGCATCTCGCCTCGCCGCATGGCGTCCAGCTCGGGCATCCCAGGACCCGCACGCGCCCGCGCATGGTATCCTGACGCCGACACTCAAACGCTCGCCCGGAAGGAGCCGCCGCATGGTGTTCGACATGGGAGAGGTCTTCGGCATCCACCGCAAGACAGGCCGCGAGGAGCCCGCGTGGCTCATGTGCGACGACGCGATGAGCCTCGCCATCCGCGACGTCGCCATCGACTTCCTGCGGATCCACGAAGACGACGACATGGTTACCACCGAGGAGCTCGTGGCCCGCCTCGACGGCATGCTCGTCCTCGGCTACGAGATCGACAAGGCTGGCGAGGGCTTCTGGGAGGTCTGCGACGGATACAGCGGCGACCTCGGGGCCATCGCCGAGATAGCCCGCGACGAGGGCGTGCTCGAGGACGAGGTCGGCATGTCCCGCACCGTGCTCTTCATCCGCCAGCTCGACCTGGCCCGCGGGGTCATCGACTCCGAGGGCTTCCGAGGCTTCTTCGACCTCGTACCGCGCGCCTGCTTCCTGCTCCACAACGTGCAACCCGACATACTCTGCTACCTCGTGGCCGAGCGCGAGGGATATTACGATGAGGCGGCAGCATCCGCCCTGCTCGACCCCCGCTCGGTCGACGGGTACTCGCCGCTGCTCTACGCCGACTGCGGCTTCAAGCTCAACAAATCGGGCGCCATGCTCTACCGCCTCGGCGAGTACTAGCGCATATGAGTTTTGCCCTTCCAGACTGGAAGGGCAAACGAGGCTGCCATAGCTGCGATCCGGGGCCGAACAACGGCTACGCGCCCGCCGCCTTCCGGGTCCGCCGCTCGTGATAGGTGGCCCGCCAGTCCGCGCAGATGGCCTTGGCCTCCTCGGCCCTC
>SUUD01000251.1 GCA_015062715.1 Olsenella sp.
GCCACGCGCGACCTCGGCCTCACCCACGTGATCAAGAACCTGCGCTCGTTCAACACCATCTGCGAGAGCCCCATCACGGAGCTGCTCACCGCCATCGTGATCGAGCACAAGGAGGCGCTGTTCGCGCGCAACCACAAGATCTGCGAGGAGGGTCGCGCCGCGCTCAACGAGTGGCTGAAGGACCAGCCGCACCTGCACCTGGCCTGCCAGTCGCATGGCTCCACGAGCTTCCTCACCTATGACTGGGACATCCCCACCAAGGAGTTCTGCGAGGACCTCTTCGAAAAGACCGGGGCGCTCGTGTGCCACGGCATGTGCTTCAACATGGAGCACGGCTTCCGCATCGGCTACGGCTTTGGCGACGTCGAGTACTTCAAGGCGGGCCTGGCCAAGCTGGGCGAGTACGTCGCGTCCCTGCCGGACGACCTGTTGATGGCGTAGCGACGGTTTTGGCCTTGGGTTGTCCCGGATGGCTCGGGCGGCCATCCGGGGCCGCTGCCCGCCGCGCTCGTTAGGCCAAGGTGAGAATCTCCGAGAAGCCCGTGGCCTCAAAGAGCTCGCGGACGTCACCGTTGGCGCCACGAACCACCATGGAACCCTGCTTGAACATGCGCTTCTGCACCGCGAGCAGCAGGCGCAGGCCCATGCTCGACACATAGGCGACCTTCTCCAGGTCAACGACGAGCTCGGCGACGTCGTCGAGCTCGTCCTCGAGTGCGCGCTCGAGGCCGGGGGATGCCTGGGCGTCGAGGTTGCCCTCGACGCTCACGTCGAGCCGGTCGCCGTCGCGCGTGATCGAAAAGCTCGTGTCAGCCATGGTGTCGCCTCCCCGCTGTCAGCGGCGCTACTATTCGGGCTCGGTCCACTCGTGATGGTACTCGATGATCGGGATGTCGTCCTCGACCCGCACGGCTATCTGGTAGTCGTCCTCGTAGACGATCTCGCCGGGAGTGTTGGTGTAGACCATGAAGAAGGGCTGCTCGTAGCGCTCGAGCAGCCACATGGCGGGGTTGAGCATCTTGAGCATGAGCTCGGTGTTCTCGGTCTTGAAGAAGCAGACCACCCGCTCCTTGTTCATGCAGGGCTCGGGGAAGGGCAGCTCGGTGGCAAACCAGGAGTCGATCTCGCGCCAGAGCGCCGCGTCCTCCTCGTCCATGATGCCTTGCTGTATGAGCCGCACGCACATGCTGAAGATGCCCGCCGCGTGCATGGTGTTGGCGGCGAGGTCCCTGCCCTGGATGCGCACGTACTTGAACTTCATGCTGGCCTCCTCCCGCCCATGATACCCGACGGCCCCCTCGTGGTGGGTGTCCGGGCCCCATTGTCGTTGTCGTGTGGTTGGGCATTGGCGCTCGAGACGACAATGGCGTATATATGGGTACCAAGGTCGTCACATCTGCGCCCCGGTTACCACCTGCCGCGGGCCGCTGCTGTGGGCGGGGATGGGAGAGCCCAATGGATGCAAGCATCATCGCGCAGTTCGCCTTGGCGACCGTGCTCCCGGCAGCGGCAACGTGCTGCCTTGCCTGGCTCAGGAAGGGCGCCGCCAAGGACCTGGGCTACTGGAAGTGGCAGATTGCCTGCGGCCTGGTCTTTGGCGCGATCGCGATCCTGGGAACCGAGTTTGGCATCTCGACCGAAGACGCGACCATGAACGTCCGCGACGCCGCCCCCATTACGGCGGGACTCCTCTTTGGCGGCCCCGCGGGCATCATCGCGGGCGTCATGGGAGGTATCGAGCGTTGGTTTGCGGCCCTTTGGGGCAAGGGCATGTTCACGCGCGTCTCCTGCAGCATCGCGACCTGCGCTGCCGGCATCTATGCGGCGCTCCTGCGCAGGTACGTCTTCGAGGGGCACCGTCCCGGCTGGCAGCTTGCCGGGGTGACCGGCATCGTCGTCGAGGTGCTGCACCTCATGCTCGTCCTCGTGACGCGCCCCGACGACCCGGCGCGTGCCTTCACGGTCGTCCAGGCCTGCACGCCTCCCATGGTCACCTGCAACGCCGTCGCCGTCGCCCTGTCGGTGGTCGCGTTCGCCTGGGTGTGGGGAGACCTCCGGCGCGACCATTCGGACGTGCCGCACATAACGCAGGTGGTCCAGAAGCGCCTGCTGGCGGCCATCGTCGTGGGATTTGGCATCTCCGCCGCGTTCACGCTCGCCCTCCAGGGTGGCATGGCACGGGCCCAGACGACCAGCCTGCTCACGCTCGCCCTCGATGACGTGCGCAGCGACATTGGCAAGGCCTCGGACAACAACCTCATCATCATCGCCCGGCGGGTCGCCTTTGACCTGCCCAACACGTCGGTGGTCACCCAGGAGAAGATCGACGGCCTCATCAGGGAGTACGATATCACCGAGATCAACGTCATCGACCGGGACGGCATCATCGTCGCGAGCAGCGACGAGGAGCTCGTGGGCTACGACATGGCGTCGGGCACCCAGTCGGCGGAGTTCCTCGACATCCTGCCGGGAACGAGGCGTACCCAGCTGGTCCAGGCCTACCAGCCCATGTCGTACGACGCGAACGTCTGGCGCAAGTATGCCGGCGTGCGCATCGAGGACGGCTTCGTGCAGGTGGCCTACGACTCGACGCACTTCATGGACGACCTGTACGAGCGCATCGGCGAGAGCGTGGGCAACCGGCATGTGGGGCAGAACGGCGCCCTCGTGGTGCTGACGCCGGGGGGCAATGTCGTGGGCACGCGCTCCGACCTCCATCCCACCGACGAGGACGTCGCCTCGCTGTCCGTGACGT
>SUUD01000046.1:0-5483 GCA_015062715.1 Olsenella sp.
TGGGGGAGGGGCCGGCCTTCTTTGCGCGGGCGGTGCGGGTCGCGCGTGCGGGGCGCTCGGAATGGGCTGCCGGTGCGCGATGGGTCGCCGGTGCCGCCTGGCGTGCCGCACGCCGCGCCTCGATACGGGCGCGTGCGGCGTCCGAGCTGCCACGTGTGGGCTCGGTGCCTCGGGCGTGGGAGGGCGTCGACGCCCTGTGCGAGCGTCCCGTGTCCTCACGCCTGGTCGGCTGAAGCCTCCTGCGCTCGTTGTCCCTCTCCGCCATGTGGCACACCGTCCTTCCTGCGCAATTCGCTTCCCACATGATGCCACATACGCGAGAGGGGCGGGTCCCTCTTCCGTCCTGCGGCGAGAACGCGTCGACCAGTCGACGCGTTCTCATCCCCACGGGAGAAGAACGCGCCTGCAGGCTGACGACTTCTCATGGCGAGTTGGTCGAGGCGGCGTCTCGGCGGCATGCTCGCCCCGCTCGATATACAATCAAACATTGCGTGCAATCCGGCGCGCCCCTTCGCCATCAGGAGGACCGTACCATGGCAGATCGCCCCAGCTTCTACATCACCACACCCATCTACTACGTCAACGCCGCGCCTCACCTGGGCACCGCGTACTGCACCATCCTGTGCGACGTCATGGCGCGCTACAAGCGCTCCATGGGCTACGACGTCAAGTTCCTCACCGGCCTCGACGAGCACGGCGAGAAGGTCCAGCAGGCCGCCGAGGCCCACGACATGACCCCCCAGGCCTGGTGCGACAGCCTGGCCCCCGCCTTCACGGACATCTGGAAGACCCTCGAGATCTCGAACGACGACTTCATCCGCACCACCCAGGAGCGACAGGTCAAGGCCGTCCAGCACCTCTGGGAGCGCATGAGGGAGGCCGGCTACATCTACAAGGGCAGCTACGACGGCTGGTACTGCGTGCCCGAGGAGACCTACTTCACCGACACCCAGGTCAAGAAGGCCGACGAGGAGCGCCACACCGAGGGCCAGCACCTCTGCCCCGACTGCGGCCGCTCGCTGGAGCGCGTCCAAGAGGAGTCCTGGTTCTTCAAGCTCTCCGCCTTCCAGGACAGGCTGCTTGCCCTCTATGACGAGCATCCCGACTTCGTCATGCCCGACTTCCGCATGAACGAGGTCCGCACCTTCGTCGAGGGCGGCCTGCGCGACATCTCCGTCAGCCGTACCAGCTTTGACTGGGGCATCCCCGTGCCCTTCGACGACAAGCACGTCACCTACGTCTGGTTTGACGCCCTGCTCAACTACGCCACCGCGGTGGGCTTTGGCAACCCCGACATGGCCGACGAGTTTGCGTTCCGCTGGCCCGCGCAGTTCAACGTGGTGGGCAAGGACATCATCCGCTTCCACTGCGTCATCTGGCCGGCCATGCTCATGGCCATTGGCGAGGCCGTGCCCGAGCACGTCTTTGCCCACGGCTTCCTCATGGTCCACGACGACGAGACCGGCAAGAACGTCAAGATGTCCAAGTCGCTGGGCAACGTCATCGCCCCGCAGGACGTGGTCGACATGCTCGGCGTGGAGGGCTACCGCTACTACTTCATGACCGACTGCGTGCCCGGCGAGGACGGCGGCATCTCCTTCGGCCGCATGGAGCAGGTCTACAACGCCGACCTGGCCAACAGCTGGGGCAACCTCGTGAGCCGCTCGCTCAACATGAGCGCCAAGTACTTCGACGGCTGCACGCCGACGCTCCCCGAGGGCTGGGCCGACGCCGAGAGCCCGCTGCGCGAGATCGCCCAGGGCATCGTGGGCCGCTATGCCGCGCACATGGACAAGGTCGAGTACGTCGCCGCCAAGGACGTGGTGATGGAGCTCGTCCACGCCGCCAACCACTACATCGAGGACTCCATGCCGTGGGCTGTCGCCAAGGACCCGGAGCGTGCCGGCGAGCTGGCGCAGATCATGGCCAACCTGCTCGAGGCCATCCGCATCTGCGCGCACCTGCTCGAGCCCTTCATGCCCGAGACGAGCGCCGAGGTCCTGCGCCGCATGTCGCTCGCCGACGAGGCCGACACCCAGGACCTCGAGGCCTGCTGCGCCTGGGGCGGACTTGCGGGCGGCGTGCCCGTGACCAAGGGCGACGCCCTCTTCCCGCGCCTCCAGTCGCAGAAGTAATCGAGTCGTCCCAGCTAGCGTGAGCAAAGGAAGAGCCAGGGGAAGCAGTCCCTTGGCTCTTCTGCCCAAAGGAGCCCCATGCCCCCCACCTCGATTCTAGCCAGCCCCTCCGCCACGCGCGACGTGCTCGAGCGGCATGGCTTCTACACCAAGCACCGCCTGGGCCAGAACTTCCTGGTGAGCGATGCCGTCATCACGCGGATCGTCTCGCTGGCGGAGCTCGCCCCCGACGACGTGGTGCTCGAGGTGGGGCCGGGCATCGGCACGCTCACGGTGGCGCTCCTGCCCCGCGCGACGCGCGTGGTGGCGGTGGAGGCGGACCACAAGCTCGAGCCCGTGCTGGCCGAGACCTGCGCGCAGGACTCCGACAAGCTCGACATCGTGTGGGGCGACGCCCTGCGACAGGTGCCGGGCGGGCTGCCCGTCATGCCCACGGCGTTCGTCTCGAACCTGCCCTACCAGGTGGCTGCCACCATCATCCTGCAGGCCTTCGAGGCTGTGCCCTCCCTGCGTCGGGCCGTGGTCATGGTCCAGGCCGAGGTGGCAGACCGCATCGCCGCGGCCCCGGGCTCCAAGGCCTACGGCGCCTACACGGCCAAGCTCGCCCTGTGGGGCAAGGTCACGGGCCGCTTCGAGGTGGGGCCGGGCAACTTCATGCCGCCCCCGCACGTGGACTCCGCCGTGGTGCGCATTGACCGCGTCGAGACGGGCCTCGACGCCGCCACCATAGCCGACGCCTCGCGTGTCATCGACGCGGCCTTCGCCCAGCGTCGCAAGACCATCCGCAACTCCATGTCGTCCCAGGGCTTCGACAAGGCCGCGCTCGACGCCGCCTTTGCCGCGACGGGCATCTCGCCCACCTGCCGTGCCGAGACGCTCGCGCCCGAGGACTTCGTCCGCCTGGCAGAGGCCATGCGAGAGGTGGGGTAGACATGGCACTCGTGTTCACCGACAAGAAGGGCCGCGAGTTCGAGGCGCCAACGCCGCTGGCGCCTCTGGCCGACACCCATGGCCACCTCACGCACTTCCGCAAGACCACTGCCGCCGAGGCCATCGTGCGTGCGGCCCTTGTGGGGGTGCGCATGCTGGTCGTCCCGGTCGACCCGGTCGACGAGGTGGGGCCCGGCCTGCGCTTCGAAACGCCGGCGGCCTTCCTGTCCTGGCTTGACGAGCAGGTCGAGCGGGCGAGGGGGGACCTGGGGGAGCTCGCGTCGCGTGGCATCTCGGCGCCCGAGTTTCCCGATTGGCCCGATGTCCCCGATCTTCTCGACAACGTCCGCATTGTGGCGGGGGTGCATCCCTATGGTGCCCTGCAGCTCGACGCTGCGGCGATGGCGCGGATGGACGAGCTTCTCGATAGCCCGCGCTGCGTTGGGGTGGGGGAGTTTGGCATCGACGTCGGCCCGTGGAGCGAGCTGCCCGCCGAGGCGCAGGAGCCTGCCTTCCGCGCCCAGCTGCGCATTGCCCACGAGAGGGGCCTTCCCGTGGAGCTGCACCTGCGTGACGAGGAGGACGGCGTGCATGCCACGGGGCACGACGTGGCGCTGCGCGTGCTGCGCGAGGAGGGCGTGCCGGTGGCCGGCTGCGACCTGCACTGCTTTACCAGCGACGCTGAGGTGATGGCGCCGTTCGTGGAGCTGGGCTGTCACATCGCCTTTGGCGGTGCGTCGACGTTTGCCAGCAACCAGGCCATACGCGAGGCCGTCGCGGCCTGTCCCGAGCACCTTCTGCTCAGCGAGACCGACAGTCCCTACATGGCCCCAGTGCCCCTGCGCGGCACCGAGTGCGAGCCAGCCATGGTGGCCTTCTCGGCAGCCTGCGTTGCCGACGTGCGCGAACAGGCCGGCGTGGCGGGCCGCGAGCAGACCTACGCCGCGCTCTGGAGAAACGCCTGCGCCCTGCTGGGACGCTAGCCTCGTGGGACAAATCCTCCGGGCAGACTGTCCCACTCTGGGACAGTCTGCCCGGAGGATTTGTCCCACTTTCGCGCGCATGCCCCATGCTATCCTAGGTGAGACAGGCTGCCCGCCGCACGTGACCCGTGGGGGCAGCATGTCTCGAATCCCCGCCATAGCCTCCGTAGCGGCAGAGCTGCTGTGGCCGACGCGCTGCGTGGGCTGCGAGCGGCCGGGGACGCTGCTGTGCGACGAGTGCCGCGAGCACATGCCCTGGATCTGCCAGCGCTGGGCCTGCCCCCACTGCGGCGCGCCGTTCGGCTACCTCACCTGCACGGAGTGCGGGCGCGACTGGGGCCTCGACGCGCTCGTGTGCGCTGCCGGCTACGAGGGGGTCGCACGACGGCTGGTGACCACGCTCAAGGACGCCCACGAGACCAGGGTCGCCCCCGTCATGGCCGCCGCCATGGCGACCGCCCTGGACGAGGCGGCGGCCTGGGAGGCGCCGGACGGCAGGCCGCGCTTCTCCGCGGACGACCTCGATGCCATCGCCTTCGTGCCGGCGACGGCAAGGGCCTACGCCCGGCGCGGCTTCGACCACATGGCCCTGGTCGCCGAGGCGCTGTCGCAGCTCACGGGCCTTCCGGTGGCCGACGTCCTGGTGCGCGGCCCGGCGCTCGACCAACGGCGGCTGGGACGTGCCGACCGCGCGGAGAACCTCGAGGGGAGCGTCAGCGCCATCGACGACGTCTCGGGCATGCGCCTGCTTCTGGCAGACGACGTGGTGACCACGGGGGCGAGCATGCGGGCCTGCGCCGCGGCGCTTCGGGCACGCGGAGCTGAGCGCGTGGTGGGCTGCGCCCTGTGCCGCGTCTGGTGAACGAGGCAAGGGGAAACGTCCCCTTTGGCTCATGTGACAGCTTCATGACAAAATAGCAACTTGCATTGCCGCTGGTATAATGAACTGTCTCTCTCCAGGTCTGTGGTTGCGGGCGCAAGCCCAAGTCCATGGCAGACGAGGCCAAAGGGATCCACGTAAGTCGGGGCGTGCGCGCACCGGCGATCATGGCTCGTCCTAGAAGTCAGTCGCACCGCCCGCTACTCATCGAGGCATCCGGCCTCACGGGCGAGAGGGCTCCCAGTGAGGGTCGCCGCGGTGGCCCGAGCGATCGCCCCAGTGCGCGAGTGTGGGGGCAAAGACCAGGTCAGCTGGCGAGAGACACGGGTTGTGGGAACGGTCGGGAAGGATCGCGCGCATGGGCGCGCACGGGAAGAGACGGGGAACACCATCATGACCAAGCCGAGGATGCGCGCCATCACCGCCTTCTTGCTGGCGGGCGCCTGCGCCGTCAGCCTTGCCGGATGCGGGTCCACCAAGGCCGCGCTGCCCTTCGAGCTCCCCGAGCTCCCCTTCGAGCTGCCCGACTTCTCGTCCATCGAGCTTCCCTTCCAG
>SUUD01000046.1:5493-10651 GCA_015062715.1 Olsenella sp.
TGGTTTGCCCACGAGCATCGAGGAGGCCGAGGCCGCCCGCATCGCGGCAAACCAGCCCCAGATCAGCTCACCGGCCATCATCGCCGACGGCTACCTCACGGTGGGCATCATGTCCAGCTCCGTGACGGCGCCCTCGTGCTTCCAGCTCTCGGACGGCTCGATCGGCGGGCTCGACGTCGGGCTGGCTGCCATCGCCGCCGACAACCTCGGCCTCAAGGTGCGCTTCGTCCGCGTCGACAGTGCCGCCGCCGCCACGGACGGCACCTGCGACGTCGTCATGGACGCCAAGGCCGGCGACGTCGAGGGAGTCGAGATCGTGGGCCGCTACGAGGAGAGCACCGTCGCCTTCTTCCACGTGGGCGAGGAGACGGTCTGCTCGATCGAGGACCTGTCCGGCAAGATCGTCGGCGTCCAGGGCAACTCGGCGTCGCAGTACATGCTCAACCAGTCCAACATCTCGATGGAGCAGCGCGAGTTCGAGAACCTCAACGAGTGCTTCGACGCCATGGCCTCCGGCACGGTCGACTTCGTGCTGTGCGACGCGTACGCGGGCGGCTACCTCTCGGGCATCCATGGGGACATGGCGTTCTGCGGCTGCCTCGAGGAGCCCACCTCCATTGGCATGGCCGTCTCGTCCGACAACGTCGAGCTGCAGTCGGCCCTGCAGTCTGCCGTCGACCGCGCGATCGCCGATGGTACCAACGGCATCGTGCGCGACATCTGGATCGGTGGCATGAGCCAGATCACCTCCGAGGGCGTCATCCCGGGCGTCACCATCGACACCACGGGCACGTCCCTCGCCGCCGACACCTTCGACGCCAACGCCGGCGCCCAGGACGGCTCTACCGCTGGCGCCAACGCAGCCGACATTGGCTGATGGCTTTCAGTTTGGCGCACTAGCCTGCCGGCAAATGGGGTACCACTCTGGTAAGGCCGAAAGGCATGGCTCTCGAGTATTGGAGGAAGCATGGTGGATATCAAGGTCTCCGGTCGCAAGGTGACGGTTACCGATGCCATGAGGGAGTACGTGAACGACAAGGTTGGTGACGCCCTCAAGGTATTTGACATCTCCCCCATGAAGTGCGATGTCGTCCTGAGGGTCGACAAGAATCCCTCCAACCTCGAGCGCAAGTCGGCGGAGGTCACCGTCTTCGTCCGCGACAACGTCGTCCGTGGCGTCGGCCAGGGCAACGACATGTACGCCGCCATCGACGAGGCCGCCAAGAACGCCGAGCGCCGCCTGCGCAAGTTCAAGACGCGCGTCATCGACCGTCGCCCGCGCGCCGAGGTCACGCCTGCCGGCGCCGAGCTCGACCTGGCGTCGCTCATCGAGACCGGCGAGGACGACGTCCTGGTCCGCGAGAAGGTCATCGACCTCACGCCCATGACCGAGGAGGAGGCGCTCGTCCAGACGGACCTGATCGGCCACGACTTCTACGTGTTCGAGAACGCCAAGACCGGGCTCATCAACGTCATCTACCACCGCAAGGACGGTGGTTACGGCATCATCAAACCCAAGATCGAGGAGATTGATGGTTAGAAGGCACACCAAGGAAAACTACCTGATAGACGGCCTCACCACCGGAACCGACAACTTCGTCCCCGACGAGGTCGTCTACCAGGTCAGGAACTTCAAGGCCCATAGGACCTGCCACATCATCGTCGACAGCTGCGCAGACTTCGCCCCCAAGGTGGCCGACCGCCTTGGGGTCGAGGTCATTGGCTTCCCCTACGTCATTGGCGGGGTCGAGCACGTCGACGACCTCTGGCAGACCCAGACGGCCCACCAGTTCTACCAGTCCATGCGCGAGGGGACCCGCCCCACCACGTCGTCGGTGACCATCGGCCACTACGTCGAGGTGTTCGAGCGCGCCGCCCAGAACGGACTGCCCACGCTCTACCTGGGCCTGACCCGCGGTCTCTCCTCGTCGATCGAGGCCGCCCAGACCGCGGCCGACATGGTCCTTGCCGACCACCCCGGCTTCGAGCTGTATGTTCTCGACAACCTCTGCCCGTCGGCCGCGGCCGAGCTGCTCGCCATCGAGGTGGTGCGCCTGGCCGGCAACGGCCTCTCGGCGCGCGAGCTCTACGAGTGGGCAAAGGACGCCCGCTACTTCGTGCATGGCTACTTCACGCTCGACAGCTTCGACACCCTCGCCGCGGGCGGGCGCATTCCCCCCGCCGCCGCCGAGGTCGGTGGCAAGCTCGACATCAAGCCCGAGCTCTCGTACGACCTCAACGGCGCGCTCACGCTGCGCGGCATGTGCCGCGGCCGCAAGAAGGCCCTCAAGGCCATCGTCGCCGAGTTCCGCGAGAACTACTGCCATGACCTCACGCTGCCCGTGGGCATCGTCTCGTCCGACGCCGAGAAGGACGCCGACTGGCTCGAGGGAGCCCTGCGCAAGGAGCCGGGCTGCGAGGACCTCATCGTCATCCGCAGCTCCGTCTCGCCGGTCATCGGCAGCCATGTGGGACCCGGCATGGTCGCCATCGTGTTCTGGGGAACGGACCGGCGCGAGAAGATATCCCTGACCGACCGCATAGCCCGCAAGATCAAGGGGAGCTCCAACTAGGGGCTCCCCGCCCATGCGTGTCACATGCGCGCTCGGGCGAGAAAGGAACTCGGCACCATGCCCTCAAGCGACAACCTCACCGTCGGCCTCATCGGGACCGGCATCATGGGTGTGCCCATCGCCGGCCACATCATGGACGCGGGCTATCCGCTCGTGGTCAGCACGAGGACCAAGGAGAGGGCCCAGGCCCTCATGGACCGCGGCGCCCGGTGGGCCGACAGCCCGGCGGAGGTCGCGCGGCAGGCCGACGTCATCCTCACGATGGTGAGCCACCCCACCGACGTCGAGGACGTCTACCTGGCGGGCGACGGCCTGCTCGCCAACGCGCGGAGGGGCAGCTGGCTCATCGACCTCACCACGTCCTCCCCGCGGCTTGCGCGCGAGATCCACGACGCCGCCGCCGTGAGCGACGTCCACGCCTTCGACTGCCCGGTGACGGGCGGTGAGGCAGGTGCCGTCGCCGGCACCCTCACCCTGATAGCGGGCATCTCCGAGGCCGAGGCGGCGCCCGTGCGCCCCATCCTCGAGAGCTTCTCGTCGCGGATCTTCTTCTTCGACCGCGCCGGCGCCGGCCAGACGGCCAAGCTCTGCAACCAGGTGAGCTTCGCCTGCTCGATGGTGGGCATGGCCGAGTCGATGGCCCTTGCCGAGCAGTCGGGCATCGATGTCGGGCGCATGCTCGAGATGGTGTCGACTGGGATGGGCTCCTCACGCGCCATAACCGACCTTGCGCCGAAGGTCCTCGACGGCGACTGGGCACCGGGCTTCTTCGCGGAGTACCTCCTCAAGGACCTTGGCCTCGCCCTCGTGGAGGGCCAGGACGCCGAGCTCGAGCTCCCCGGCTGCGAGACCGCCTTCTCCCTCTACGACATGCTCTGCCGCACCGGAGGGGCCAAGCTGGGCGGACAGGCCATTGCCCTGTGCTATCAGGACGAGGCCGCGAGCGTGGCCGCCGGGCTCGACTGGGGCCTGCTCGACCCCGACCAGGACGACGAGTGCTGCCATGGGCACCACCATGGCGACGGCGAGTGCTGCCACGGACACCACCACGGTGACGGCGGCTGCTGCGGCCGTTACCACCACGACTGATCCGCGCCCCTGCGCGCACGAAAGGAACCACCGCACCAATGAGTGACATCACGCAAAGCTCGATGGCCGTGCTCATCGACTACGAGAACCTCGCCCTGGGGACGGGCCGCCGCAAGCGCAACGGCCACCAGGAGCCCGGCCCCGCCCCCGACGTCAAGCGCATCCTCGAGCGCCTCGTCGACAAGGGCCGCATCGTTGCCAAGCGCGCCTACTGCGACTGGCAGCGCTTCGACACCGCCATTACGCCCCTGCACGAGCTGGGCATCGAGCTCATCGAGATCCCCGACCGCGCCTTCACCGGCAAGAACTCCGCCGACATCCGGCTGGCCGTCGACGCGGTCGAGATGTGCCTCACCCGAGAGCACATCGACACCTTCGCGATCCTGTCGGGCGACTCCGACTTCTCGCCGCTCGTGGCCAAGCTCAAGGAGTTTGGCAAGACGGTCATCGGCGTCGGCATGAAGGACGCCACGAGCTCGCTTCTGGCCGAGAACTGCGACGAGTTCATCTTCTACGAGGACATCGTCGCGCCCGCGGGCATGCCCAGCATCAAGGGAAAGGTCCCCAAGGACAAGGAGGCCTGCTACACCCTGCTGCTCGAGACCATCGACGCGCTGGCGCAGGAGCACGAGGGGGCGGCCCTGCTCGCCTCCCTGGTCAAGGACACCATGCGCCGCAAGCGCCCGCAGTTCTCGGAGCGCAGCTATGGCTATCGGAGTTTCACCAAGCTCCTCGAGGAGGCCGCCGAGAAGGGCCTCATCAGGATTCACCAGGACGAGAGGAGCGGGACCATCGTCGTCGACGGGTTCTGCGAGTAGAGGGAAGTTGAAGCGCGTCACCCTGCATGGTGCGTCGCAGGAAGGCTGGGAGGAACAATGGCAAAGGAAGCCGCAGGCATCCAGATTGACGAGGGGATCGAGGCCCTGCTCGAGGCCCTGGCGGGCGACAGGCGCCGCCAGCGCCAGGACGCGTCGCACAGGCTGGCGCTTGTCGCGCGCGAGGACCCCTCGAAGCTCTACGGGTGCACGGACGCCCTCATCGATGCGCTGTACCGTCCCGAGGCGCAGACGCGTTGGGAGGTCCTCGACGCCCTCTCCGAGCTCGTGGGGGAGAAGGCCGCCAAGCTTGCCGACGCCTATGACGGGGCCGAGTCGTCGCTGTTCGACGAGGGCTCCTCGACCGTGAGGCTCTCGGCGTTCCGGTTCCTCACCCGCTTCGGCGCCACCTCTGCCGAGCGCTCCGACAAGGTCTGGGGCATCGTGGACGAGGCCATCCAGTGCTACCACGGAGACCCCGAGTACCGTGACATGCTCGCGTGCCTGCGCGACTTCGCCCAGGGCAAGATCTCTCCCGAGACGCGCAAGGGGCTCGTGGCTCGCGTCGCGTACGATGCCGAGTCCGGACGCGGGTACAACAAGACCGTCTCGGAGGAGATCATCGAGATCTCGGGCGCCGCGGAGAAGAAGCCCAAGAAGGCCTCGTCCAAGGCGAAGAAG
>SUUD01000252.1 GCA_015062715.1 Olsenella sp.
AGGACTACGTGTCGCGCGGCGTCGTGGGCAACGTCGTGGTGCTCACGACCTTCTCGAACCTCCCGGCCGTGGAGTCCGAGGTCAATGCCCTCATTGACGCCTGCGGCGACAGGACCGTCTACATCGTCAACGCCTACACGCACGACTTCGACGTCCGTCCCACCAACGAGCTGCTCGCCGCGTGCGCGGACGCCCATGACAACGTCCACATCATCGACTGGTACTCGGCCGTCAACACCGACGAGAACATCGCCGCGTGGCTCTGGGGCGACTTTACCCACCTCACGCCTGACGGCGCCGTTGCCTACGTCGACCTCATCAACAACGCCATCTCGCATGACTTCGTGGCCTCGGGCGGCTTCGCGATGACCCTCTCCGAGTACGAGCAGCGCCTGGCTGACGCCGAGGAGCAGGGTGGCGTGTCGACGATGGTCGAGATGGCGGCGGGCAACGTGGCCGAGGACGTGCTCGGTCCGTACCTTGGCATCCGCCCCGAGATCCGCGTCGACCCCGAGGCGAAGGCGTCCGACGACGCCTCGTCCGCCGATGGCGGGGGAGAGACGGCTGCCGCCGAGGGCGACGCGTCCTCCGACGAGCAGCAGAGCGACGGCTCCTAGTCCGCCTCGCGCGGGGCGGTGTTCGTGATGACGATACCCGCACAAACCAGGGCAAGTGCGATGAGGACGGTCGCCCACGGGGTGGTCGCCGCCTCGCCGAGCATGGTCGCCGAGAGCATCACGCCAAAGACCGGCATGAGGAAGCCAAAGACCGCAATCTTCGAGACGGGATGCCACTTGAGCAGAGTGCCCTGGATGACCAGGGCTATCGAGGAGATGCTCGCGGCATAGAGAAAGCCGGCGTAGCCCCACGGCGTCGAGGGCGTGTGCCAGATGCCGCCCGCGGCGAGCGACCCGACGGCAAGCGTGGCCCCGCCCAGGAGGAACTGCCATCCCGTCAGCAGGAGCTGGTCGTCTCCCTCGCGCAGGAAGCGCGTCATGAGGCTCGGCGTCATGCCGGCCGAGATGGTCGAGAGCAGGATGAGGCCCTCGCCAGAGAGCGAGAGGCCGCCTGTGAGCTTGGCGCCCTGGAGATTGATGACGAGGACACCCGCGAACCCCACGGCAATTCCCAGCAGCTTGTGGAGGGTGAGGCGCTCGTAGCGAAAGGCGAGCGACGAGATGAGGATGGCGAAGAAGCCCGCCCCGCTCTCGATGATGGAGGCCGCCGTGCCCGTGGTGTGCGCCAGGCCGATGTAGTCGAGCGAGTACTGGATGGTGGTCTGGAACAGGGCTATGAGCAGGACGTGCCCCCACACCCTGCCATGGGGCACCAAGGGGCATCCCCGGCGTGCGCTTCCCAGGGCGATGCCCAGCATGCCGGCGAGCATGAAGCGGACCCCGCAGAACAGCAGAAGGTCGGCGATGGGTGCGCCTTCGAGGCCGAAGACCTCGAAGCAACGCTTGATGATGGGACTGGCGCTGCCCCAGGCTAGGCCCTGCGCGCCGGCCAGGAGCACGAGACCTGCCGTCGTCGAGAGGAACGGTACGTCATTCTCGTCGCCGGGACGCCGCCCGGATGTGCCCGTGATCTCGCCGCTCATCGCTCATTCCATACAAGTTATCGCCCATTTCAAACCGCACGGCATTGTATCCCGAACGCATGGGACAATTGTCGTCCGCCGCATGCGCTACGATTTGTCCATCAGACACGGACAGGAGGTCCCATGACGCACGACTCCTCCGCTCCCGGAGCGGACGCCCACTTCTTCGCCATCCTCTCGCGCATGCGCTACATCGACCGCTGGGCCCTCATGCGCAACTCTCGGCCCGACACCCTGGCCGAGCACTCGCTCGAGGTCGCCATGGTGGCCCATGCCCTGTGCGTCATCGGCAACGTGCGCTACGGCCGGTCCCTTGACGCGGAGCGCGCGGCCCTCCTCGGCATCTACCACGACGCGCCAGAGATCATCACCGGCGACCTGCCCACGCCCGTCAAGTACTACAGCTCCCGCATCACCGACGCCTACCACGAGGTCGAGGATGCCGCCAAGCAGAGCCTTCTCGACTCGCTTCCGGCCGACCTGCGCCCCGCCTACGAGGGCATCCTCTCGCCGCAGGCGGCAAGTGACGACGACGCCTATCTCCTCAGGCTGGTGAAGGCCGCCGACAAGATCTCCGCCCTGGTGAAGTGCATCGAGGAGGCGGGCTCGGGCAACGTCGAGTTCCGGAGCGCCGAGGCCTCCACTCGCGCCATGGTCGAGGAGATGGCGGACGAGCTCCCCGAGGTGCGCGACTTCGTCGACGAGTTTCTGCCCTCGTACGGCGCAACGCTTGACGAGCTGCTTTAGGGAGGGGCCATGCAGTATCGCGACGACCGCTACGGCAACCCCATCTCCATCCTTGGCTATGGGTGCATGCGCTTCTCGCACAAGGGGCCGGGCATCGACTACGAGAAAGCCAAGGACGAGGTCACCCGCGCGGTGGAGCTGGGGGTCAACTACTTCGACACCGCCTACATCTACCCGGGCTCCGAGGAGCTGCTGGGGTGCGCGCTCGAGGAGGGCGGGGTGCGCGACCGCGTGCGCATCGCCACGAAGCTGCCCCAGTACATGGTGCGCTCCCGCGCGCAGATGGACCGCATCTTCGAGGACGAGCTCTCTCGCCTCAGGACGGACCACGTCGACTATTACCTCATGCACATGTTCACCGACCCCGCCCAGGTCGAGGCCCTCGAGGCGATCGGCCTC
>SUUD01000047.1:0-5766 GCA_015062715.1 Olsenella sp.
AGCTCCCCTCCGGGCTTCGAACAGGTCCTCGCGATGCTGCGGAACTTGCCCGGAGGGGAGCTCCCCCGTCACATGCTAGGCCTGCGCTCGTGGCTTCTCTGTGAACCGACCTCACCGCCCGGGTCCCATCGCCTACCATATCCTCTGCGAATTGGCATAGGTTTATCGGGGCATTGTATGGTCGACACCAAGCAAGAGAGGAAGGCCGCGGGGGCGGACGCGCTGCTCGAGCGCATCCGTGACGGCGAGCTGCTCACCCTGGCCGAGCAGGTCAGGCTCATCTTCCTGCTGAGCCTTCCCGCCATGGCCTCCCAGGCGGTCACCACGGTCATGCAGTACATCGACGCCTCGATGGTGGGCCAGCTGGGAAGCGCCCAGTCGGCCTCCATCGGCCTCGTCTCCTCGAGCACCTGGGTCTTCTTCTGGACCTGCACCGCCGCCACCACGGGCTTCAACGTCCAGGTGGCCCAGCTCGTCGGCGCCCGCAAGTTCCGCGAGGCACGTGCCGTGCTGCTCCAGGCCATCGCCGTCATCCTCGGCCTCAGCGTGGGCCTGGCCGTGCTGGGCCTCTCCATCGCCGGCGTGCTGCCCCGCTGGCTGGGCGGCAGCGACGAGATCCTGGCCGACGCCACCAGCTACTTCGCCATCGGTATGGCGTCCATCCCCTTCCTGGGCATGAGCTACCTGGGCAACGGCATGCTGCAGTGCAGCGGCAACATGCGGCTCCCCGCCCGCATCAACATCATGACCTGCGTGCTCGACGTCGTGTTCAACTCGCTGTTCATCTTCCCGGCGCGCGTCGTGGGAATCGGCGCGCTCCAACTCGCGGTCCCGGGCCTGGGCCTGGGCGTCGCCGGCGCCGCGCTCGGCACCGCCACGGCCACCGCCATCGCCGCGGTCGTCGCGATGTGGAGCGTGCTCAGGCGCTCGGACATCCTGGGGATCCGCCGGGGCGACCGCCTCCGCTTCGAGCAGGACGTCATCACCAACGCCATCCGCATCTCCGCCCCGGTCGCCTTCGAGAACATGGTCATGTCGGGGGCGCTCGTCATCACCACGCGCATCGTGGCGCCCCTAGGCTCGGTCGCCATCGCCGCCAACTCGTTCTCGGTCACCGCCGAGGGCCTGTGCTACATGCCCGGGTACGGCATCGGCGCCGCCGCGACCACGCTCGTGGGCCAGAGCATCGGCGCACGGCGCAAGTGGCTCTCGCGCAGGCTCGCCTGGCTCACCACCGGCCTGGGCGTCGCCATCATGACCCTCATGGCCTGCCTCATGTACGTCTTTGCCCCGCAGATGATCGGCCTGCTCACGCCCGACCCCGCCATTCGCGAGCTCGGCGCGACGGTGCTGCGCATCGAGGCGTTCGCCGAGCCCATGTACGCCGCCTCCATCGTGGCCTCGGGCGCGCTGCGCGGCGCCGGCGACACGCTCGTGCCCTTCCTGCTCAACTTTGGCAGCCTCTGGCTGGTGCGCATCCCCCTCTCGGCCTACCTGGCGCCCATCGCGGGCCTGCGCGGGGTGTGGGTGGCCATGTGCATCGAGCTCAACGTCCGCGGCGTCCTGCTGCTGCTCCGCCTGCGCACCAAGGGCTGGTCGAGGCGGGCCATCCGCGAGGAGTGAGGCACCCCGGCAGGGCGAACCGTGAAGGGTTTGTAAGAACGGGCGGGAAAACGAATAAGATGCCCGCCCGCTGCCTATACTCCCCTACCTAACGAAGCGACACGACCGCCCCGCAGGGGGCGAGGAGGTACGGGAATGGCACAGACGCCCAGCACAGGCACGCCGCAGGGCCAGGAGCCGCATCGCACGACGGTACTCGAGAACTTCTCGTTCGCGCAAGTCATCGCATCCGCGCTCGCCGCGGTGACCTCGGCCCTGCTGTCCCAGCAGATCGGCCTCATAGGCGGCATGCTCGGCGTGGCGGCGGGCGCCGCCGCGGCGACCGTAGCCATCCAGCTCTACCGTGGGATCCTCGACGTCTCGGGCGAGCGGCTGAGGGAGCAGATCACCCCGGTCGCCAACGACCTCACCAGCCGCATCGCGTCCGACCACACCACGGGTGACGAGACGGAGGTCATCCCCGCCCCCCATGAGGGCGCCTACGTCCCCGCACAGCGCATCGCCTCCGACACCCTCATCATGCGCCGTGCCGAGCTCGAGCGGAGCAACCGCGTGCGCGCCACCCTGTTCGCCGCCGCGTTTTCGCTGGCGGCGGTCGCCCTCGTGGCCGTGGTGATTCACGTCGCTACCGCCGGCGAGGGCCTGGGCGAGCGCGTCGTCATCGTGCCGGCCGCCGAGACCAGCCAGGAGCAGGGCGAGGACAGCCTCGATCAGGCGGAATCCACTGAGGAGGCGACCGAGGCGGAGGCCGACCAGGCCGCGCAGGCCACCGACGGGGGCGCCACGCCGTCAGACCCCACAACGGGCGACCAGGCGACGGGCACCGAGACGCCCACGGGCCAGGAGGCGACCGACCCGGGCGCGCAGCCCGGCACGGACGCGTCGGCAGGCGACGCCTCGTCCGCCGGCACGGAGGGCGGCACGTCCTCGGGTGAGGCCTCCTCGACGGGCGGTGCCTCGCAGCCGGCCGGCAACGCCGCCCCGCAGCAGCCGGCGCAGGGGACGACTACCCCAGAAGGGTAAGCACCTCGCGCTTGGCAGCAATGAACTCCGGGGTGAGCTCGAACTCCTCCCCGGCGTCCTTAGGCCTTGCCACCGCGACCTCGCCCACGATGGCCGAGGGAACCTTGCGCGCGGAGTCGCCCGACATCACGTAGATGCGGCTCGCCATGCAGACCGCCTCGTCCACGTCGTGCGTGACGACCAGGGCGGACAGCCCAAGCTCGCGCACCATGGCGCAGAACCACGAGCGCATCTCCACGCGCGTGATGGCGTCGAGGGCCGAGAACGGCTCGTCGAGCAGGACGACGTCGTTGTCCATGAGGTAGGTGCGCAGGAAGGCGGCGCGCTGGCGCATGCCGCCCGAGAGCTGGGCCGGCCAGTACCCCTCAGAGCCCTCGAGGCCAAAGCGCTCGAGCAGCGGGCGGGCCTTCTCGCGCGCCTCGTCGCGCGGCATGCCCGCGAGCACCAGCGGGAGGCAGGCGTTGTCGAGCACCGTGAGGTTGGGCAGCAGCAGGTCCTTCTGCAGCATGTAGCTCACGCGGCCGGGGATGCCGGTGACGTCCTCGCCGTGGAGCAGGACCTCCCCCGAGCGCGGCACCAGGAGCCCCGAGAGCGCGTGGAAGACCGTGGACTTGCCGCAGCCCGAGCGCCCCACCAGGCACACGACCTCGCGCGGGCGCACTTCGAGCGAGACGTCGTCGGCGATGACGCGGCCCCGCTCGCCCCAGGCAAGCTCGAGCGAGCGCGCCTGGAGGGCGGGGACAGACTTGTCTGCCTGGGCCACCATCACGCCAGGTACTCCAGGGTGTAGCCCGCGTTGACGTCGATGGGGTTCTCGACCAGGCCCTGGTCGTTGAGCCACTGGTAGAAGACGGGCCAGCGCTCGGGGTCGATCTCGCCCCAGCTGGCGGCGTCGGCGATGTACTCGGGCGAGATGAACTCCTGGGCCGTGTGGATGAGCGCGGGGTCGAGCTCGGGCACGGCGGCGCAGAGGATGTCTGCCGCCTCGCCAGGGTTCTCGGCCGCAAACTCGTAGCCGCGCCTGGCGGCACGGATAAAGGCCCTCACCAGCTCGGGGTTTGCCGCGGCGAAGTCGTCGTTCACGGCGATGACCGGCGTGTAGTAGTCGAAGACCGGATCCATGTCGGCGAACGAGAAGTAGTTGACCGGGTAGTCCTGCAGCCTGGCGTTCTGGACCGCCCACCACTCGTAGACCCACACGGTGTCGAACATGTTGGCGCGCAGGCCGGCCACCTCGTCATCGACCTCGTAGGGAACCATCTTGACCTTGGAGAAGTCGCCCCCGTCGGCCTCGACGATTTGCTTGATGGTGGCCTGCTCGATGGGCATGTTCCAGGTGGCGTAGACATGGTCCTCCATGCCCTTGGCGCTGGTGATGCCGTCCTCGGCGCGGCTCATGATGCCGCTCGTGTTGTGCTGGACGATCGCGGCGATGGCGGTGTAGGGCATGGGCGCGTCGCTGGCCAGGCTGTTGGCGATGTAGTCCTGGTAGGAGACGCCCATGTTGGCGCCGCCCGAGCCAATGAGGGCGTCGGCGCCGTCGGCGGGCACCGGCACGACCTCGACCTCGATGCCCTCCTCGGCAAACCAGCCCTTGTCCATGGCGACGTAGATGCCCGTGTGGTTGACGTTGGGCGAGTAGTCGAGGACAAACGAGACCGTGGTGAGCGGGGCCTCGGAGCCCTCGCCGTCAACCGGCTGTTCGGCGGCGCCCCCACAGCCGGCAAGGCCGAGGCCTGCGAGGGCGGAGCTGGCGAGGAACTGGCGTCGGGTGAGGTGCTTCATTGCTTCTTCCTTTCCGCCCTCTTCCAGGGGAGGGCTACGTACTCGAGGAGGTCGACCAGGCGCATGAGGCCCAGCGACAGGGCAGAGATGACGATGATTGAGGCGAACATGCGGTCATACGAGAACGACTTGCGGACGCGCGTCATGTAGACGCCCAGGCCCGAGAACCCTCCCAGCCACTCGGCGATGACCGCACCGACGATGGCGTAGGTGGCGCTGATCTTGAGGCCGCTGAAGAACTGGTCGGCCGCCGCCGGGAGCTTGGCGTACCAGAAGACCTGCCAGCGCGAGGCGCGCATGGTGCGCAGCAGGTCGAGCACGTCCGGGTCGACGGAGCGAAAGCCGCTCACCAGCGAGACCGTGACCGGGAAGAACGTGGTCAGGACGATGAGGATGACCTTGGGCGCCAGCCCGTAGCCAAACCACAGGACCAGAAGGGGCGCGATGGCGATGGTGGGGATGGTCTGCGAGATGGTCATGAGGGGCTCAAGCGCCAGGTAGACCACCTCGAAGCGGTCCATGAGCAGGGCGAAGACGAAGCCTGTGGCCACACCTATCGCAAGGCCCAGCGCCGCCTCGACGAGCGTGGTGGCGGAGTGCTGGGCGATGAGCAGGGCGTCCTTGGCGAGCGCCGAGACCACCGCCGCGGGGCTGGGCAGCAGGAACGCCGGCACCAGCCCGAGCGAGCAGGCAAGCTGCCACACGACGAGCAGCCCCGCTATCGTGAGGGCGGGGACCAGGACGGTGCGGGCGTCTCGAGTCTGTCTGCTCTGGCTCACGCGGCCGACGCCTCCTCCTTGGGCGCGAACTCCGCGTCCGTGGGGTGGTACTTGCCGATCTTGTGGTCGGTCGACATGACGTCGCCCTCGGCGCGGTAGTCGATCTTGACGTAGGTCATCATGTGGCCACAACCCGCCTTGGCCCCCACGAGCTGGCAGTTCTTGACGATCTCCATGCAGAGGTCGTAGTCGCCCTCGATGGTGGTCTCGAAGGGCCCCACGTAGTAGTCGACGCCCGTCGAGTCGATGTAGGCTATGACCTCGTCGACGATGCGGCAGACCTCGTCGTCATCGTCGCCCGCGTCCATGGGCAAAAACTGGATGGCAACTCCGCAGTTCACGCTCGCTCCTTCCCGACGCAAGGAAAAGGCCCCGCGCCATCGTGTTGCGGGACCCTCACGCTGCGAGCCTATGGTCCCGACGCTGGCATTACCCAGATCCGGTTTGAGGGTCAGGGCCGCGATGGGCCCAATCTCAGCCGGCGTGCGCCAGCTCCCCTATCGAGTTGGAATGGTAGCACTCATCTTTCCAGCTGCGGCCTCGCTTGCATGATGGA
>SUUD01000047.1:5866-10480 GCA_015062715.1 Olsenella sp.
AAGGCACTCCGGGTGCCACGTGCCGCACGCGATGTCGCCGAGGACGGGATCGAAAAGGGTCCCCGCAACCTCGCAAGCCTCGTCAAACGTGACGTCGACCCCCTGCCTGCGGGCGAACCTCGCGAATCCCGAGCGCCAGAACTCAGGCGCCTCAAAGCGCCCGGGCACCGATGGGCAATGTGCATTACCCAGATCAGGTTGGAGCGTCGAGCGATTCGGTCGCTCCTCTCAGCCATGGGGCCACCGGGAAAGGGCCGTGCCGTCACATCGGCGACACGGCCCGTGTCATCGCCCGCTAGCTGGGATTTCTTCGCTACTTCCGCCTAAGCCTCACGGCGATGGTGTTGAGGTAGGTAAGCGCGCCTGCCTCGACGGCCGCGCGGTCGCCTGCGGCGTACTCGTTGTCGCACCCGATCCAGTCGGCCCATGCCTCGCGCGTGCAGGCCATCTCGCGCATCTCAAGGATCTCGGCGTCTTCGGTCTGCTCGATGTTGGCGCGCCACCAGCCGATGTCGTGCATGTAGTCGAGCTGCTCGGGCGTCCAGGACGCGAGCAGGCACGCGGGCAGGTCGTCGTGGCAGTCGCGCACCATGCCGGGGATGGCGAACAGCAGCTCACCTCCGCGCTTCACGAGTGGCAGCAGGTGCTCGCCGAGGTAGTTTGGGTCGCGGCCGAAGTAGTTGTAGGAGTCGACGCTCACGACGGCGTCGAAGAACCCGTGCGCGAAGGGAAGCGCTGTCGCGTCCGCCTTGAGCGGGATGACCTGCTGGTTGGTGAGGCCGCACGCCTCGAAGAAGCGCATGTTGTCGGACGGGTCACTCCAAAGGTCGGCGGCGTACACGGTGAAGCCGCACTCGCGCGCCATGAGGGCGCTCGTGAGCCCGGCGCCGCTGCCGAGGTCGAGCACGACGGAGCCCGCGGGGATGTCGCCGTAAGCGAGCAGCTCCTCGCAAAGCTTGAGCGGGTTGGGCCCCATGCTGCGGGAGCGCATGACGGATTGAGGGAAGATATTCGCCTTCGGGAAGTTCATCGTCTTGTCCTGTTCTGTGAGAATCCGTTATCTGTGGAGGGATTCGGAACGCATCAAACCAACGCCACTGTACGTGTCCTCTCAAAGCGTTAGGTTTTAGCGTTCCCTACAGAACAATGACCAAAAAGACATCCCCTTGGATGGCCGTCGACACGAGGCCCCGTGCCCCGCGCAGTGCAAGCATCGTATCATGCCGACTACGGTTGTGGAACAACTTGGCACCTCACTTGCCACGGTGCTTCGCCTTGCGCCTCTCCTGACGTTGTTCGAATTGCCGGCGCTTATCTTCTTCGCGTCTGTCGCGGGCGTCAGCCTTCCTTTGCCGGGCGGAAGCCTCGCGCTCCTCTTGCAGCGCCCGCTGCGCCTTGGTGGATGGACCGCGCCGCCCCATCTCTCGGGACGCCTCGCGCTGGCGTCGTTTGGGGTTCGAGGCCTGCTTCGGCGTCTCCTCGTGGGCCGTGGGTTTCGTGAAGCGAAGCTCGTAGTATCTGTTGCAGACGAGGTCCAGAACCTCCTCGTTCGACGGCTCCGCGCCGAACACGACGCGGCATGCGCTGTAGCATCCGTCCTCGACGCGCTCGAACACCCCCACCCAAAACTGGCCGTCGTGATAGACGGTCAGGATGGAGGATGCCCCGATCATTCGCATGGCGATTGCCCTACTCGTCGAGCTCGAGCCGCATGAGCACCAGCTCCTGCCAGCCGCCCTGGCGCGTACGGAAGCCCCGGGGGTTCCTCCCGTACTCGACGAACCCCGCGCTCTGATAGAGCGCAAGGGCACGCTCGTTGTCCGCAACGACCTCCAACTCGATCTGGGCGTACCCCGCGGTCCGCGCGCACGCGGTGCACGCCTCAATCAGAGCCCGCCCGATGCCGAGCCCCCAGTACGCCCGCTCGATGCCGATGCCAAACTCGGCCCGGTGCCTCAGCTTCTCCTTCGAGCCGACGCAGCCGACACCCGCCGAGCCTACGATGGAGCCGTCGACCTCGGCAAGGATCTCCACCTCGTTGTCACTGTCCGCCCTCCCCTGCAGGTACTCCGCCTCGCCCTCCGGGGAAAGGCCGCCCTCGTCGGGATAGGTGAGCAGGTAGTCCGTCTCCGCGTGCGTCAGGTTGAAGCTGTCGAGCGCCGCCTGCGCGTCGGCAGCCGTCCCGTTGCGCAAGACGCACTGCCTGCCGTCGCGCAGCGTTATCGTCTTCTGGTATTTCATGACTGGCCCCCACATCCCTACCAAGCAATCCGCTCAGAGATTAACCATCCCTGAGACAATTTGCGTAACATACGTTACGCAACATATGTTATCATACTCAGCAAGCAGAGGAGAAGGACGGAAAACATGCCTCCCAGTGTCAAGTTCACCAAGCAAGAAATCATCGACGCGGCCCTGCGCGTGACGCGCGCAGGCGGCATCGGGTCCCTCACGGCGCGCTCCCTTGCCTCCGAGCTCGGCGCCTCAACGCGGCCGATGTTCACGTACTTCGACTCGATGGACGCACTCAAGTACGAGGTGCATGAAGCGGCCAAGGATCTCTACCGTGCCTACGTGGAGCGCGGCCTCGCCGAGCCCATCCCCTTCCTGGGCGTCGGCCAGAGCTACATACGCTTTGCCAAGGAAGAGCCGGAGCTCTACAAGCTGCTCTTTCTCGAGAAGCCGAGCAACGCGGGCGGTGGCGCCATGGAAGCGCTTGCGCTCTCGCAGGATCTCGTGCGCGCCTCGCTCATGCGCATCTACCGGATGGACGCCCAGCAGGCCGACTGCTACTTCCGCGACCTGTGGCTGGTGGCGTTCAGCTTTGCCACGCTTATCGTGACCGACGACAGCCCCTACACCGACGAGCAGATGAGCGCGATCTTCACCGAGTTCAGCCTCGCCATCTGCAAGGCATACAAGGAGATCCCGGGCCTGCACCGCGGCGACTTCGACCGCGACGCAATCTTCAGACAGCTCACAAGCAGCGGAGGCGAAGATGGCTGCTGACACGAAGGCCGAGTTCATCAGGTGCCCCCGGTGCGGTCAGAAGACCCGGACCAAGGTCCTGCCCGACACGGTCCTGGTCGAGTTCCCGCTCTTCTGCCCAAAGTGCAAGCGCGAGCTTGTCGTCAGCTTTAGGAGAGGGGTCCTCACCAGCAAGGCACCGGCGACATAGCCGCTGGCCACAGCAACGACCAAATACCACCACCGTGCGAGACGCAAAGACGCAGTGCCGGCCCCAGGGCTGGTGCTGCGTCTTTCCATACATAGGAGCAAGACACATGGAATGGACGAATCGCGAATGCGAGATGGAGCGGCTCAGGGCGGAGTTGCTGCGCATCCCAAGCTGGGCAAAGGCGGAGCAACTTGAACGGATCATCCCACAGAAGGACCTCTGGACGCCCGAAAACCTCGTGCGCCCAGGCTCGAAGAAGGAGGAGGAAACCATGGTTGAGAAGATCAAGAGCATCAAAAGGGCACCGATGGCGACCCTCGCGGCAGTGCTGTCCTTTGCCGCGGCGACAATCCAGGTCGCCGACAACAGGCCGTTTCTGGGCGTGGCCTTTTTCGGAGCCGCCTCATGTCTCTCGTCTCTCGCCGGCATCTACCGCGAGAGGGAGGAGCGCGAAGGCGTTAGCCAGTAGACAACGACCATCACACAACCCGAAAGGAACACACCAATGAAGATCCTCGTACTGAACGGCAGCCCCAAGCGGGACGCAAGCGACACCATGCACATCACGCGGGCCCTCATCGAGGGGATGTGCGACACCGCGGACCAGGACGTGCGCATAATCCACGTCATCGACCGGCGCATCGAGTACTGCCGTGGGTGCTTCTCCTGCATGCGCAACGGTGGCACCTGCGTCCACGACGACGACATGCGCGCCATCCTAGAAAGCATCCTGCAGAGCGACCTGCTGCTGCTCAGCTTCCCGCTGTACTGCTACGGCATGCCCGCGCCGCTCAAGGCGCTCATGGACCGGACACTGCCGCTCTCCAGCATGGCGATGCAGCGCGTGGGTGACCGCTACGAGCACGTCGGCCAAGCGGACTTCTCGCACCTGCGTTACCTCATGGTCTGCGGTTGCGGCTTCCCCAACAGCACCCGCAACTTCGAGCCTGCGGTCGCGCAGTTCAAGCTGATGTTCCCCGCCAACCACACGATCGTCACCGTCCCGGAGGCACCCATGTTCAACGCGCCGGAGGCCGCCGAGGTGACCGTACCCAGGCTCGAGCTGGTCAGGCGGGCCGGGCGGCAGTACGCCGAGACGGGTGCAATCGAGCCCAGGCTGCTCGCCGAGATTGGCTCCCCCATGATTCCCGAGGACACGTATGCCGCCATCGTGAACGGCACGATGGCGTAGGGAGGCATCCATGGAGAGACGAGAGCGGTGGGTCCTCGCCGCCTGCACGACCATCCTGATGAGCATCGCCTTTGGCATCTCGCTGCACAACATTGGAACGGGCATCTGCATCGGCGTCTGCATGGGCGTGGCCTTCGGCCTGTTTGGTTCGGGAGATGATGGTGATGGGTAGGAACGTCAAGAGGGGCGGATGCCTCGTTGCTGTGCTCGCGGTCTTTGCGGCATGCGTCATAGCCGGGGGCAT
>SUUD01000048.1 GCA_015062715.1 Olsenella sp.
CAGGCCGAGCGTCATCAGCGCGAAGAGTGTGTGCGACTTTGCCGACGAGCGCAAGGACGACGCCTACCAGAGGTTCGCCGCCTACACGAGCTGCGGGTTCGTGAAGGAGCTGCTGGAGCGGGTGCTCGACTACTCGGGGGAGTAGGCCGGGGGCCGCGGGCCGCCTAGCCGCGCGGCGCGACCTCCACCGTGCCGTTCTCGCGCACGTGGACGCGGTCCTCGGCAAGCAGCTGCAGCACCTCGGGCAGAAGGTCGTGCTCCATCTCGTGGATGCGGGCCTCGAGCTCGTCGACCGACCAGCCCTCCTCGATGGCGATGGCGCGCTGGGCGATGATGGGGCCGCAGTCGTACTTGTCGTCGGCGAAGTGGACCGTGATGCCCGTGACCTTGACGCCGTAGTCGTAGGCGTCCTGGATGCCGTGCGCCCCCTTGAAGCTGGGGAGCAGGGCCGGGTGCAGGTTGACGACGCGGTTGGGGAAGGCCTCCAGGATGGGCGCGTGGACCATGCGCATGTAGCCGGCCATGACCACGTAGTCGACGCCGCGATAGCGCAGCTCCGCGGCGATCACACGGTCGGCGGTGAACTCCTCGTCGTAGAGGTTCTTCTCGATGGTGAGCGTCTGGATGCCGGCGGCCTCGGCGCGCATGAGGCCGTAGGCGTCGGCGCGCGACGAGATGACGAGCTCGATGGTCGCATCGAGCGAGCCGTCGGCGATGCGGTCGATGATGGCCTGGAGGTTGGTGCCGCTTCCGCTGATGAGAACGCCCAGCTTGATGGTCATGTCTCTCTCCCGCTCCGTTAGGGAGCCAAAGGGGACGTTTCCCTTTGGCTCATTCCTATTTGGAAACGAGCCAAAGGGAAACGTCCCCTTTGGCTCCCCTGGCTCTCCTAGCGATACCGGACCTTGCCCGTGCCGGCGACGACCTCGCCCATCTCGAACGGCTCGAAGCCCTCGGCCTCGAGCGCCTCGCAGACCTCGTCGACGTCGTTGGGGTCGCAGATGACGGCCATGCCCACGCCCATGTTGAAGGTGCGGTAGGCCTCGTCGGGGGTGAGCCCTGCCTCGCGCACCATGTAGGTGATGATGGGCGGGACGTCCCAGGCGGGCACTCCCTCGACGCCGCGGTCAACCAGCGCGTCGAGGTGGCTCGGCATGGCGCGGTCGAGGTTCTCGGTGATGCCGCCGCCCGTGATGTGGGCCATGGCGTGGATGGGCGTGCCCGCGCGCAGGATGCGCACGAGCGCGCCGGCGTAGATGGTGGTGGGGCGCAGCACGGCCTGGGCCAGGCTCTCGCCGCCCAGGTCCTCGCGCGGCTCGCGCAGCTCCTCGACCGTCTTCCCCTCGATGGCGACCTTGCGCACCAGCGAGTAGCCGTTGGAGTGGATGCCCGAGCTGGGGATGCCGATGATGGTGTCGCCCTCGCGCACGAGCTCGGGACCGATCATCTTGGGACGGTCGACGACGCCCACCACGAAGCCGGCGAGGTCGTAGTCGTCGGGCGCCATGACGCCGGGGTGCTCGGCCATCTCGCCGCCCACCAGGGCGCAGCCGCTCTTCTGGCAGCCACGGGCGATGCCCTCGACGATCGGCGCGACCGTCTCCGCCTTGAGCTTGCCGATGGCCACGTAGTCGAGGAAGAACAGCGGCTCGGCGCCCACGACCACCACGTCGTCGACGCACATGGCCACGAGGTCCTCGCCCACGGTGTCGTTCTCGCCGAGCAGCTGGGCGATCGCCAGCTTGGTGCCCACGCCGTCCGTGCCACTCACCAGCACGGGGTCCTCCATGTCCTTGAGGGCGGCCGCCGAGAAGCACGAGCCAAACCCGCCGAGGCCACCGATGACCTCGGGCCGGTTAGTCGCTGCGACGGCGGCCTTGATGGCGTCGACCGCCCGCGCGCCCTCGGCGGTGTCGACTCCGGCATCCTCGTAGGTGACGTGCCTTGGTGCCTCGCTCATGTCTCCCCCTTCTGATGGGTTTCCTTATGTCTTGGTCCTAGCCTACCGGGTTGAGGGCCCGCTCGGCCTCGGCCTGCTCCACGCAGACGAGGATGGTGCGGCCCTGTCCCTCGATGTAGTTGCAGGTGGATAGCGTGAGTACGCGCGTCGTGCCCCCAATGATCTGCTCGGCATCCGGGTCCCTGGCGACGCCCTTCTCCTGCAGGATGTCGAGCAGGTAGGTGCGCAGCTCCTCGTCGGAGCCAAAGTCGAACACCCGGACGTTGGCGTCCTCGGGGTCGGTGTAGTAGACGAAGAGCGGCTGGAGCTTGTGGCTCGCCTGCTCGGTGACGTACCAGACGGTGTCGATGCTGTCGAAGAAGCCCTGGTCGTCCATGTCGGCCACCTGTTTGAACATGGCTCCGTTCTTGAGGTGGTGGCCGTAGATGATGGTCTGGGCGTCGACCATGCCCGGCGCCTGGTTGAGGCAGTCCATGAAGATCTGGCCGCCCACGCCGTAGGTGCCCTCCGCATTGGTGTCGAGGTAGTAGTCGTTGTCCTCGGCCTGGTAGACGGGGTAGTTGATGACGGTGCCGGGAATCTGGACCCAGCCCACCACGTCGTCGTTGACCGCCTTGAGGGCGGCCCAGTCAACCTGGGGCGGGGTCTCGCCGTCATCGGAGACGACCGCGTAGGCGGCGAGCTCCTCGTTGACCTCGTCCTGCTGGTGGTAGTTCCACTGGGCGCGCCCCCACACGAGGCCCGCCACGAGCAGAAGGATGACGCCTACGACCAGCATCGCGTTCGAGACGGTGGCGATGCGGCGGCCGCGCCGGGCCTCCCGGTAGGGGGCCACGACCTCCGCCGCACGGTGCACCGGGCCAGCCGGCGCCTCTGCCGGGGCGTCGTCGACCAGCGGCAAGTTGTCGAGGGCCACGCGGCCCCCGCCCTGTCCGTCGCGCCTCATGTGCCTGCCCGTCGCCATGGCGTGTCGCCCGCGTCCCTAGCCCTCGGCCATCTGGCGCTTGAGCTCGACGACCACCTCGCGCCACTCGGGGCAGGTGGCGCCCAGGATCTGGGCCGCGTAGATGGCGGCGTTCTTGGCGCCGTTGATGGCCACGCAGGCAACGGGCACGCCCGTGGGCATCTGCACCATGCTGAGCAGCGAGTCCATGCCGCCGAGGTCGGACGTCTTCATGGGCACGCCGATGACCGGCAGCGGGGTGAACGCGGCCACGACGCCGCCCAGGTGGGCGGCCTTGCCCGCCGCAGCGATGATCACGCGCAGGCCGCGGTCGGCCGCGGACGACGCCCACTCGTGGACCTTGTCGGGGGTGCGGTGCGCCGACGCGATGACGAGCTCGTAGGGAATCCCCAGCTCGTCGAGCTGGGTGGTGCAGCCCTCCATGACCGGGAGGTCCGACTTCGAGCCCATGATGATGCCGACCAGCGGCGCCTTCTCGTCTGCCATGTGTTCTCCCTGCTTCGTCGTGTGCCTAACCCCCTTAGTATAGACGGCCCGGGCGCCAAGCGGGATGGCCCCGAGAAACCACCGGGCCCGAACACCTGCAGGCACCCGTCAGGTCCGTAAAATTCCTGTTCTACATCTTGTTTTTCGCCCCCACACGTCTAGACTACTGCCCCAAGCATTGGTCCATCAGTCCATGCAAAGGAGAATCCCATGAACAATGCTGCCGATCTGTGCCTGTTCAAGCGACAGGGCGCCTACATCCCGCGTGTCGCCGCGGTCCACGACCTGTGTGGCTACGGCAAGTGCTCGCTGGGCGTCGCCATCCCCGTGCTCTCCGCCGCGGGCTGCGACGTCTGCCCCGTCCCCACGTCGCTCTTCAGCGCGCACACGCGTTTCCCCACGTTCTACATGCACGACACCACCGACATGCTCGCCGGCTACCTCGACGCCTGGGTCGAGGAGGGCATCGTGCTCGACGCCGTGTACTCGGGCTTCCTGGGCGCGCCCGAGCAGGTCGGGGCCATCCAGCGCCTGTACCGCGAGCATCCGGGCGCCCTGCGCGTGGTCGATCCCGTGATGGGTGACGGCGGCATGCGCTACCCCACCTACACCCCCGAGCTCTGCGAGGCCATGGCCGCGCTGGTCGACGGGGCCGACCTGCTCACGCCCAACCTCACCGAGGCCTCCATCCTCACCGGGATTCCCTATCGGGGCCAGGACGTCGACGAGGCCTTCGTCCGCGAGAACGTCGATGCCCTCGTGGACATGGGCGCCAAGGTCGTCGTGGTCAAGGGCATCGTGCACGAGGGCGAGGACGTGATCCGCAACTACGTCGCCGGCGCCAACGTCGCCTTCGAGGAGGTCTCGGGGGAGCTGCTGCCCTACATGCTCCACGGCACCGGCGACCTGTACTGCTCGGGCCTGCTCGCCGCCGTCATGGCCGGGCGCTCGCTGCGCGACGCCGTCGAGTTCGCGGGCTCGTTCGTGCGCGACGCGATGCAGATCACCTGCGAGCAGCCCGACTTCGAGGTGCGCGGCGTCTCGTTCGAGACCCAGCTCGGCAAGGTCGCGGCGCTGCTCGGCTAGAGCGCGCGTGTCGGGGGCCGGAGGCACGACACATTTCGTGCGCGGGTTCTCAATCTTTCGGCCCCGGCGTCCCAAGGCTGCTGCTTGGGGCGCCGGGGCCAGATTCTAGGCGAACAGATCTGTCCCTTTTGGCTCTGAGCCAAAGGGAAACGTCCCCTTTGGCTCCTAGCCGCCGAACTGCATGCGGTAGTAGCGCGCATACGTGCCATCGAGCGCAAGGAGCTCCTCGTGGGTTCCCCGCTCGACGGCACGGCCGTCCTCGATGGTGACGATCTCGTCGGCGTCGCGGATGGTCGAGAGCCTGTGGGCGATGACCAGCGTGGTCCGCCCCGCCGCGAGCGCGTCGAGCGACTCGTGGACCACCTGCTCGCTCTCGTTGTCCAGCGCCGAGGTCGCCTCGTCGAAGATGAGCAGCGGCGGGTTCTTCAGGAACACGCGCGCGATGGCGACGCGCTGCTTCTGCCCACCCGAAAGGCGGGCGCCGCGCTCCCCTACCCGGGTCTCGTAGCCCTCGGGCAGCCCCTCGATGAACTCGTCGATGTTTGCGGCGCGAGCCGCGGCACGAACCTCGTCAAAGGTTGCACCCGGCCGGCCGTAGGCGATGTTCTCGCCAATGGTGCCGTCGAACAGGTACACGTCCTGCTGCACCACGCCAATAGCCCGGCGCAGCGAGCGCTGCGTCACGTCGCGCACGTCCTGGCCGTCGATGGTGATGCGGCCGGCGCGCACATCGTAGAAGCGCGGGAGCAGGGCGCAGGTGGTCGACTTGCCGCCGCCCGACGGCCCCACCAGAGCCACCGTCTTCCCCGGGGCGATGTCGAGGTCGAGCCCGCGGATGACGTCCTCCTCCCCGTCGTACGAGAAGCGCACCCCCTCGAAGCGGATGTGCCCCTCGGTCACGCAAAGGTCGGGGGCGCCCGGCCGGTCGGCGACGTCGGGCGCGGTCTCGAGCACCTCGACGAAGCGCTCGAACCCTGCCTTGGCCTTCTGGAACATCTCGGTGAAGTCGAGGATCGTCATGATGGGCGAGAGGAACATCGAGACGTAGAGGGCATAGGTCGCGAGGTCGGCCGCCTCGAGCTGCCCCTCCGCGACCAGAAGGCCGCCATAGACCACGATGATGGTGTAGAGCACGCCCGTGAGGCCCGACACGGTGGCCGTGAAGAGCCCCATGCCCTGGTAGTTGCGGACCTTCGACGCCAGGTAGGCCTCGTTGGAGCGCGCGAACTTGTCGCTCTCGACACCCTCGTTGGCAAAGCTCTTGACCACGCGCGCGCCGGCGAGCGAGTCCTCGAGCTGCGAGTTGACCTGGCTGATCTTACGGCGGTTGTCGCGGAAGAGCTCGGCCAGCCGGTGGTTGGCGCCCAGGCCATAGACGAAGAGCACGAGCGTGACCACGGCCAGGGCCAGCGTGAGGCGCCACGAGATGATCGCCAGCAGCACGAACGACCCGACGATCTCGATCGAGCAGATGATGATCCACTCAGGGCCGTGGTGGGCGGCCTCCGATATGTCGAAGAGGTCGTTGGTGACGCGGCTCATGAGGTCGCCGGTGTTGTGCCGGTCGTAATACGAGAAGCTCATGCGCTCGTACTGGTCGAAGAGGTCCTGGCGCATGCGGCTCTCCATGCGCACGCCCATGACGTGGCCCCACGAGGTCACGAACCAGCGGCACACGAAGCGGATGGCGTACATGCACAGCATGCCGATGGCCAGGTAGACCAGGGCGCCGCGGATGGCGTCCGGCCCCTGGGTGAAGAGGCCTCCCGTGAGGGTGCGCAGGATCTGCGGGAACGCGAGGTCGATGGCGGCGAGCACGAGCGCGGCGATGGTGTCCATGACGAACAGGTGCGCCTGCGGGCGGTAATAGGCAAGGAAGCGCTGGAGCATGGTGGGGCGCTGGTCGTTCTGGGGCAAGGTGGCTCCTTCGGGGATGGTGCGTGCAAACCCCATGGAGGATACCTTATCGGCGGCGGCGTGTTCCTGTGGGACGCCCAGCCCGGAGGATTTGTCCCACCGGGCTCGGCGCTCGCTCCGCTCGCTCATTCGCTGCGCTCATGACTCGCCCTCGTGGGACGAATCCTCCGGGCTGGGCGTCCCGGTCAGGGTGTCTCCCTAGACCACGGTGCAGCGCAGCACGAACGCCTTGCCGAAGCGCCCGTATGGCTGGACCAGGGTCAGGTCGTAGCCGTGGAGCTCGGCGACGCGCCTGCAGATGGAGAGGCCCAGGCCGCTGCCTCCCGAGGCCGTCCGCGCCTTGTCCCCGCGCACGAAGGGCTGGAACAGCTCCTCGGGGTCACCGGGAATGGCAGCCCCGGTGTCGGCGACCACGACATAGGCGACGCCCGCCCTGCGTACCAGCAGCAGGGCCACCTCCGTGCCGGGCCCGTTGTGGCGCACCGCATTGACGAGCAGGTTCGCCACGACGCGCCCCAGCTGGACGGGGTCGGCAAAGACCCGGCAGGGGTCCTCGGGCACCTCGACCGAGAGGTGCATCCCCACGTCCTCGACGTCGGAGTAGGCCACCGCCGCCTCGCGCAGCAGCAGCTCGGGGAGGTCGACCTCCTCGCGGTCCAGCACATACGAGCCGCTCCCCAGCTTCGCGTAGTCAAACACCAATGACACCAAGCCGCTCATCTTGTCGGCCTTGTCGCGAATGGAGCGCAGGTACTCGTCGCGCGTCTCGTCGTCGTGGACCACACCGTCGGTGATGGCGTGCGCCATCCCGGAAATGGCCATGAGAGGAGAGCGCAGGTCGTGCGCGACGTCGGTCAGGAACTGGCTGCGACGTCGGTCGATCTGGGCGAGCTCGTGCTCGCGACGCTCCTGCATGGACCGCACCCTTCCCACCACCAGGCGGGAGAACGCCAGCGCGCCAAGGAGCGGCGGCAGCAGGGGCGTGAGGAGCATGAGCAGCAGGACGACCACTACGAACGAGTTGCGCGCCTGTCCGACCTGCGGAAGGTATGCCCCGCGGACGGCGGGCCACAGCAAGGAGATGACCCTGCCCCCCAGGGCGAAGAGCGAGGTGGTCTCATGGCCAAACGCCGCCTGCCCGCCCTCGAGCACGGCCTGCAGGATGGGCAGCAGCATGCTCTCGAGCCACACCACGGCCGCCTCGACCGCCATCACCACCAGCAGCACGAGGATGAAGCTCCCCACCAGGAAGGCGATGAGGTCGTTGGTCCCCTCCTTGGTCGAGAGGTCGGCGCTGGCGGCCGGGGCGTCATGCGTGCGCTTGGTCATCTGGCTCACCTCTCGAGACGGTACCCGATGCCACGGATGGTCTTGATGTAGGCCTGTGGGTCGTTGGCGTCCAGCTTGGTGCGGAGCTTGCTCAGGCAGACCATCACGCTGTTCTCGGCAGCCACGTACGGCTCGTCCCAGCCATGCTCGTAGATCTGCTGCTTGGTGAAGACGCGGCCGGGATGCCCCATGAGAAGCGTCATGATGCGCAGCTCGACAGGCGTCAGGTCGATGGGGGTCCCACCCCGCGTGAGCAGGCATGCCTCGACGTCCAGCTCGAGGTCGCGGCAGCGCAGCACCTGGGAGGGGCGCACGTCGTCCTGGCCCTGTGCCCTCGCCACGGAGCCCCTCGCGCGACGGAGGTTCGAGTTGACGCGGGCCACAGCCTCGAGCGGGTTGAACGGCTTCACCATGTAGTCGTCGGCGCCCAGGTTGAGGCCGAGGATCTTCTCGGGGTCCTGCCCCTTGGCCGAGATGACGATGACCGGCACGTCGCTGGTCTCGCGGATGCGCTTGAGCACGTGGTAGCCGTCCATGACCGGCATCATGATGTCGAGCAGGCACAGGTCGATCGGCTGGCCCTCGAGAATGGCGAGGGCCTCGCCGCCGTCGGCGGCCTCGACCACCTCGAAGCCCGCGTCCTCCATGTACAGCGCCAGCACGCTGCGGATGTCCTTGTCGTCATCGGCGACGAGAATCCGGTACGCCATGCCTGACCTCCCTGCTAGAAGTCCGCCGCTCGTGGCGGAAGGCCGCCCGAGGAGCTCGGGCGGCCGTCTGGTCGCTCTGGCACGGGCAGATGCCCAAGCCCGATACTACGCCTCGGTGGAGCCAGGGACAACGGGGCCGTCGACCTGCGGCGCGTTGGACTCATCGTCCCATGCGGGCACCGGGGCGCCCACGGCGGCAAAGGGCGGGACGGGGACCTGCGGCGCGGTGGGGCTGGCGGCGGGAATGCCGGGGGCCGGGGCGGCGCCGCCGTAGCACAGGCTCTCGTAGAGGGCGGCGTCGGTCATGCTCTGGTAGGGGGCCACGTAGAAGATCTCGAGGATGCCCAGGGTGAGGGCGGAGAGGATGTGCCAGCCCAGGAAGGAGAGGTCGAGGACGAAGGCCTTCCACTTGTTGCCCTCCATCAGGCGCGTGCTCTCGGCGAGGGCGCGGTCCTTGTCCATGGTGGGGTCGTCGGCCAGCAGGTACGGGACCAGGCGGTACTGGTACGCCTTGATGACGCCGGGGACGATGAGCAGCAGGCCCCAGAGGAAGATGTAGAGCTCACGCCAGAACATGGTGCGTGCGATCTCGCGGTAGTTGTTGCTGTCGAAGGCGTAGGCGACTTCCTTGACCTCGGCCTGCTGGTTGAGGTTGCGTGTGAAGAAGCGCCTGGCACCCACCACGAACGGGTTGATCACGAACACGTCGACCACGACGACAATGGCCAGACCGACGAGCACGATCAGGCCGACCCCCGCCAACACCGTGAACAGCACGATGGGGCTGAACAGGACGTCGGGAACGTCCTCGGGCACCGGGACGCCGTCCGGCACGAGCGCCTCCTCGGGGCTGCCCGTGGAGACGACGAGCCCGTCCATGTCGTCCAGGAGCTGGGCGAGCTCCTCGGGGTTCATGTCCTCGTCGACGTAGATCGTCGTGGCGGTGGACGTGGCGTGGGAGTCCTGGGAGCTGGCGCCACCCGACCCGACCGCCGCGCTCACGCCACCGCCGATGGCAAGGATGAGCAGCGCGACGAGCACCGTCTTCCAGTAGTTCATCTTGAGCGAGGCCCTGGCCTTCTCCTTGAGCTCTCTTCTGGTCCACATGGTGTCCTCCTTGGTCGCGGACCCTCTCTTGACGCTACCAAAGATACGGGGCCCACCTTTCGGCAGGCCCCCACCAAACCTTTCGGTTTCCTTAACCTGGACGAGCCAAAGGGGACGTTTCCCTTTGGCTCTTGGCTACTCGGCAGGCTCCAGCCGGTGCGCGACCGCGTCGCAGATGAGCGCGCCCACGACCGTCTTGGAGTCCTCGATGCGCCCGTCGAGCACGGCGTCGATGAGCTCGGAGAGGTCGACGAGGTCCACGTTGATGAACTCGTCGGCGTCGGGGCTCGAGGAGGCGAAGCTGAGACCCGTGGCCATGTAGATGTGGATGAGCTCGTCGCAGAAGCCCACGGACGAGGAGATCGTGGTGAGGTAGGCCATGCGCTCGGCCACCATGCCCGTCTCCTCGGCGAGCTCGCGGCGCGCGCACTCGAACGGGTCCTCGCCCGGGTCGAGCTTGCCGGCAGGCACCTCGACCGTCACGCGGTCGAGCGCGGCGCGGTACTGGCGCACCAGGCAGATCCGGCCATCGTCGGTGAGGGCGACCACCGCCACCGCACCGGGATGCCGCACGACGTCGCGCAGGGCGTCGCGCCCGTCGGGCAGCTCCACGCGGAGCCGGTCGACCGAGAAGATGCGGCCGTCGAAGACCGTCTGCTCGTCGAGCACGTGCTCACGGAGGGCCTCGTCACGCGGGTCGTCGTCGCCCAGCACGAGGGGGCGCGCCTCGGGCTCCCCCGAGACGTGGCCCATGGCGGGGATGCCGTCCTCGCCAAAGGTGAGCTGGTCGGTCATGTCGAGCAGGCCGTCGACGGCGGCCGCGGCCCCGTCCTCGAGCACGTCCGCCTCGATGGCGAGGCCCTCGTCCTCCTCGGGGGTAAGATCCTCG
>SUUD01000253.1 GCA_015062715.1 Olsenella sp.
TGCGTACAGCCCCTCCTCGAAGTCGCGCGCCTCCTCGGCCACCCGCTCCGAGCATTGGGCAATCTGCGTGATGTTCTCGAAGTAGAACGGATAGCGTCGCTGGTTGTCCTCGCCCGCAACGAAGAGGTCCACCAGATGAGCCAGGAGCTCCTGGCCTCCAAGGGCCGGGTCGAAGGTCCCCGAGAAGCCTGCGTGCAGGTCTGAGAGGATTGCGTCAAGCAGGTCTTCCTTGCGCTTGAAGTGATAGGTGAGGCTGCCAATGGCGATACCCGCCTCGCGCGCGATGTCGCGGAGGGAGACCTTGTCATAACCGCGCTCGTTGAAGAGCCGAATGGCGACGTCTCGAATGTGCTGCTTGCTCTCGGTCATGGCACTCCCTCGTATGGTGTACGACCCCAGTATGACAGACCGCCCCACGCTCGCGCGTGAGGCGGCCTGCAATCACAACAAGACGGATTCCTTAATGAATGACCTTCATGCGCGTGACGAGAGTAAAGCTCTTCTCGAAATCGACGTCGCCAGGCTCTGGCTTGCGAATGCGCGCGTAGTACTCCATCAGCGTCTCGAGGTCATCCGCCCTGGTCTCGATGATGGCCGTCTCGGTGCCGCCAGGCAGCCCGAACAGGGTCGGGGTATCCAGCACGCGGTTGATGACCAGCCCGTTGGCGACGGAGCGGAAGATACGATCCCCCGCAAGCGCGGAACACTCGGCCTCAAGCGCCGCGAGGAAGTCCTCGTCGGTCGCGTCCGCTCGCTTCTGGACGAAGTCGAAGACGCGGTATTCGCCCGACTTGCGCGGCGTGTCCCGGCAATAGAGGACATCCTCGTCGACCTGATAGAAGATGGGGGCGGCACCCTGGAATTCCCTGATCATGTAGTTCTCGTCCGGACGGACGATGTTGAGATACTCCTCGTCGGCAAGCTCCTCCTCGTAGGCCTCGCGGCTCTCGCAGCATATCTCGACGCACATCATGAACGAGTCCTCGCGGTTGCACAGCGTCGGCGCAGCGGGCACGTCCGACTCGAGCTGGACGAAATTCATGCTATAGAGCTTGAACGTGTCTTCGAGCGACTCGACGCTCATGGCGTGCCGGGGGTGCCTGTTGCCCAGGTAGTCCTGGCATTCCTCGCGCGTGTGCTTGGGGTTGGGCGTGGCAAGCATGAAGGTCTTGATCATGGGGGGTCCTCCTTTGTGTGCTTAACTCGCTGACGCTTCTTCCCTACGCCTGCTTGGCGGCCGCCGCAGCGGCGAGCATGCGCGGCTTCATCCAGTCGGCGGCGAAGGCGCTGGCAGAGTCGTCCATGTCGGTCACGCAGTGGGAGTTGGTGTCGTACTCGGCGTAGAACTTGTCCTCGGAGGAGCACATGTCGTAGATGCGCTTGGCGCCCTCGACGCCCAGGATGGGATCGATCTTGGAGTGGATGATGAGCAAGGGCTTGGTGATCTTGTGCAGCTGGTCGGTCACGTCCTGCTCGGTGGACATGCGACTGGCGAGCTCGATGTCGTCGGTGCCGAACTTGGGCATGAAGCCATAGAGGTAGAAGTTCTCCTTGCCGGCCCAAGGGTGCTTGGTGAGGGTGTCGTTCTTGTCCGTGCCGCCGCGAACGATGACACCGCAGATGTCGTCGTTGAGCGCGCAGGCAGCCTGGGTGGCGAGGAAGCCGCCGTAGGAGATGCCATAAAGGGCGACGGTGTCACCGATGCGGTCGTCAGCGCGGACGAAGTCGATGACCGCCTTGACCGAGTCGACGAAGTTGTCGACGGTGAGGTGCATCTGCTTGTAGTAGAGCGAGGTGCCCTGGCCGGGGCCGTCGAAGGTGATCACGGGGATGCCACGATCATAGAAGTATGCGGCGCGAGGGAAGTTCTCCTCGGCAAAGCCGGTGGCGCCGGCAATGAAGACCAGCACCGGCGTGTCGGGGTCGCAGCCGTCAGGAATAGCGAGATAGCCCTGCATCTCCTTGCCCTCAAAGGGGATGGAGACGACCTCGAGGTTGACGTCGTCGCGCAGCGCGTACCAGCGCTGGAAGCTCTCGGGCACCTTGGCGTAGACCTCGAGCTTCTCGTCGGTGATGCCAGCGATGCCGTAGTCGGCCACGCGATAGCAGGCGCTCGCGCGACCGAAGAGGTTGCGGGCGGTCTCACGGTGGCCCAGGGCGAGCTGCTCCTCGGCCTCAGCGTAGCGGCGATCGCCAATCTCGACGCCGACCTTGACGAAGTCCTCGCGGTCCTCCTCAGGCGTGAGGATGAAGGTCTGGCCTACGCACTCGCAGTTGCACTCGGTACGCTTGGTGAGCTCGATCCAGTCTTCGGGGTTCATGCCGCTGCCAAGCATACGGCCGGGGTTCTGAGCTGCGGGACGGGGACGGACTGCCATGATGTGCTCCTCTCGGTTTGGGTGCCACCCCCTTGTGGTGGCTGATGTCGTACAACGTACGATTGATGTTATAAACGCCTGCTACCGTACTCTGTCCGACAATCGTACAGTGTACGGGTGAACGGTAGGAATCGTACGGTGTACGGTCAATGCGAAGGCAGTTCGTTGTTTTCCATAATGCGTTCCGGTCTCGCTTGACGGAACGTCCGCATTTGCTATAGTGAACAAGCTTGCTTTTGGCTAGGTAGCTCAGTTGGTAGAGCAGCGGACTGAAAATCCGCGTGTCAGGGGTTCGACTCC
>SUUD01000049.1 GCA_015062715.1 Olsenella sp.
GAGCCCGGTCGCCTGCAAGGCCCTGATCCGCGCCAAGGGCTGGGAGCGCGTGCTCCTCATCTCCGACTGCCTGCGCTGTGGCGGCATGCCCGAGGGCGACTACCTGCTGGGCGAGCTGCCCATCAGGCTCGCGGGCGGCGTGGCGCGCCTGCGCGACGAGGGCAACATCGCCGGCAGCGTCCTCACCATGGCCGGAGCGGTCAAGAACGTCGTCGACTGGGGCATCGTCACCGCCGAGCAGGCCATCCGCATGGCCACCGAGATCCCCGCCCGGGCGAACGGGATCGACGGCTCGTGCGGCTCCATTGCGCCGGGGCGTGCCGCCGACCTGGTCGTCCTGCGTCCCGACCTCTCGCTTGAGTGCACCTACCTGGGCGGCATTCGCCTGTAGGGATACGTGTGGCCCCCTTGCGTCCTACTCCTGGGGGCAGCGGGCGAGCGCGGCCTCGTCGGCGATGACGGTGCAGTTGGTGTGTAGCTGCAGGATCGAGGCCGGCACCTGCGGGGTCACGGGGCCGTAGCACATGGCCCAGACGGCGTCGGCCTTGTCGGCGCCGTTGGCGATAACCAGGATGGAGCGCGCGTACATGATGGTCTGGACGCCCATGGTGTAGGCCTGGCGCGGCACCTGGTCGGCGCTCTCGAACAGACGGCTGTTGGCCTCGATGGTCGACTCGGTGAGGTCGACGCAGTGCGTGCCCTTCGAGAAGTGGTCGTCGGGCTCGTTGAAGCCGATGTGCCCGTTGCGGCCGATGCCCAGCAGCTGCAGGTCGGGGTAGCCGGCGTCGTGCACCAGGCGGTCGTACTCGGCGCAGGCCGCGGCGGCGTCGGGGTTCGAGCCGTCGGGCACGTGGGTGTTGGCCAGGTCGATGTTGATGTGGTCGAAGAAGTTCGTGCGCATGAAGTAGTGGTAGCTCTGCGGGTCATCGTGGGTGAGGCCGCGGTACTCGTCGAGGTTGTAGGTCGAGACCTGCGAGAAGTCGCAGTCGCCCTTGGCGTTCCACTCCGCGAGCTGCCGATAGGTGCCGATGGGAGTGCTGCCCGTGGCGAGGCCCAGCACGCAGTCGGGCTTGAGGATCACCTGTGCTGAGATGACATTCGCCGCCTTGCGGCTCATGTCGTCGTAGTCGGTCGTGCGGATGATCTTCATGGCCCCTCCTGTGGTTGACGTATCCGTGATGTGCGACAAGTATACGCGCCCATGCCCGCCCATTCGCGCTAGGATTATGGACGGTTCGTAGCCCATCCAAAGGAGGACCACCTTGTCTAGCATTCCCGCGCCAGTCGACCCCAAGTCCACCCCTGCCTGGAAGGCCCTCAAGGTCCACCGCACCGGCATGGACGTCCGTCACTTCTCGCTCAAGAACGAGTTCGCCGCCAACCCCAACCGCGTCGAGAACTTCACGTTTACCACCTCCGACCTGCTCTTCGACCTCTCCAAGAACCTCATCACCGGCGAGACGGTCCAGCTTTTGTGCGACCTCGGCCGCGAGGTGGGGCTCGAGGAGCGCCGCGACGCCATGTTTGCCGGAGAGCACATCAACACCACCGAGGACCGTGCCGTCCTGCACACCGCGCTCCGCCGCCCGGCCAGCGAGGCCGGCACGCTCATCGTCGACGGCCAGGACGTCGTCGCCGACGTGCACGAGGTCCTCAACCGCATGTACGCCTTCGCCGACCGCGTGCGTTCCGGCGAGTGGACGGGCGTGACGGGCAAGCGCATCACCGACGTCGTCTCCATCGGCATCGGCGGCTCCGACCTCGGCCCCGTCATGATCTACGAGGCGCTCAAGCCCTATGCCGACGCGGGCATCTCGTGCCGCTACATCTCCAACATCGACCCCAACGACGCCGCCGAGAAGCTCAAGGGCCTCGACCCCGAGACCACCCTCGCCATCGTCGTGTCCAAGACCTTCACCACCCTCGAGACGCTGGTCAACGCACGTCAGGTCAGGTCCTGGCTGCTTGGCGGCCTCGAGGCGTCCGGTGCCATCGACGGCTCCGAGGCCGGCCGCGCCGAGGCCATCCGCCGCCACTTCGTCGCCGTCTCCACCGCCCTCGACCTCGTCGCCGACTTTGGCATCGACCCCGAGAACGCCTTCGGCTTCTGGAGCTGGGTCGGTGGCCGCTACTCGGTCGACTCCGCCGTGGGCCTGTCGCTGGTCATCGCACTTGGGCCCCAGCGCTTTGCCGAGCTGCTCGAGGGCTTCCGCGAGATGGACGAGCACTTCGCGAACGCGCCGCTCGAGCAGAACATCCCCGCCCTCATGGGCCTCATTAACGTGTGGTACGTCGACTTCCTCAAGATGTCGAGCCACGCCGTGCTGCCCTACAACCAGTACCTGCACCGCTTCCCCGCCTACCTGCAGCAGCTCACCATGGAGTCCAACGGCAAGTCGGTGCGCTGGGACGGCACGCCGGTCACCTGCAAGACGGGCGAGGTCTTCTGGGGCGAACCGGGCACCAACGGCCAGCACGCCTTCTACCAGCTCATTCACCAGGGAACCCGCGCCATCCCGGCCGACTTCATCGCCTTCGTGAACACGCCCAACCCCGCCAAGGACGGCGACCAGGACGTTCACGAGCTGTTCCTGGGCAACTTCCTCGCCCAGACCAAGGCGCTTGCCTTTGGCAAGACGGCCGACGAGGTGCGTGCCGAGGGCACGGCCGAGTGGATGGTCCCCGCCCGCGTCTTCGAGGGCAACCGCCCCACCACCTCCATCCTGGGTGACGAGCTCACACCGCATGCGCTGGGCGAGCTCATCGCGCTGTACGAGCACATCACCTTCGTCGAGGGCACGGTCTGGGGCATCGACTCATACGACCAGTGGGGCGTCGAGCTGGGCAAGCAGCTCGCCAAGCAGATCACGCCCGCCTTCCACGACGACGAGGCGCTCGCCCAGCAGGACCCGAGCACCCAGTCGCTCATCGCCTTCTACCGCGCGCACCGCAGGTAAGCAGGGGTAACAAGCCATGCTGGGCCGCCGGTTGTCGCAAGTGGCGACCGGCGGCCTTCTCCTTGCGCCGGGGAGGGCTGCACGTTTGGATGCCAGGCCGGTCGCGACGGGCCTGGCATGGGGCCTGCCGTGCTACAACTGTGCAAGTAACGAGCGCAGATGGGGGAGATGCCATGCAGCCGACGCCACGCAGGGACCTGACGCCAACGCCACGGAAGCGTGACGGCGCCCGACGTGCGGCGTCGGGCAGTGCCCCCAGGACGAAGGCCTCGCCCGGGCGAGGGACCCGCGGCGCGCCCGCCCGCGAGCGTGCCCGCAGCACGCGACATCGTGCGGCCGGGCCCGCCCTCGACCCCCGCATCCTGGTCCTTGCGGCTGCTGCCGTCGTGTTTGCCCTGCTCTTCGTCCTCGTGCGGGGGTGCATGCGCAACGATGGGCCAGGCGACGCACCCGCGCAGCCCCAGGCCGAGCGGGCAGACGAGCAGCAGGTCACTGATGACGAGGCCACCAACGAGGGGCAGCAGCCCACAAACCCGGGCGAGAACCCCCAGACGTTTGCCGCCACGGGTGACCTGCCCGCCTACGTCCTGCTCGACCAGGGTCGCGTCACCGGGAGCGGGGACGGGCGCGTGAGCTTCGCCGCGGTGGGCGACAACCTCATGAACGAGAACCTGCTGGCCCTGGCGGACGCCTGGGCGGGCTCCGAGGGCGACAACGCCTACGACTTCACGCCCATCTACCAGGACATTCGACCGCTCGTGCACGACACCTACGACGTCTCTTTCATCAACCAGGAGACCATCATGGGCGGTCTCGACGAGTTCGACTACATGGGATATCCCAGCTACAACACGCCGGACGAGGTCGCCGATGCCCTGGCAGACACCGGCTTCAGGCTGGTCTCGACCAACTCGAACCACACCTACGACACCTGGGTCAACTCGATCCTGCACGACCATGCGGTGTGGGACGCGCGCCCGCAGGTCCTCACCGCGGGCAGCTATGACTCGGAGGAGGACCGCCAGACCGTGCGCGTGGTGGAATGCAACGGCATCCGCATCTCGTTCCTCGCCTACAGCTACGGGCAGAACTCCTACGAGCAGTCCGACCTGCCCAACAGCTACTACGCCGTGCCCTACAGCAAGGAGACCATCCGGGCCGACGTCGAGCGTGCCCGCAAGGTGTCCGACTTCGTCCTGGTCTACATGCACTGGGGCGAGCCGGAGTACTCCAACGAGGTCAACGACGAGCAGCGCGAGCTGGCCCAGTACTGCGCCGACCTCGGCGTGGGCATGGTGGTGGGCAGCCACGTCCACGTGATCCAGCCCATGGAGTGGGTCGAGCGCTCGCAGGGCGGCAGGATGCTGTGCGCCTATGGCCTGGGTGACTTCGTGGCCGGTTACACCAACTACCCCGACACCATCATGTCGGGGATGATGACCTGTGACATCGTGCGGGCAGAGGACGGGACGATGGGTGTCGAGAACGTCGTGTGGCACCCGCTCGTCGAGCACATGGAGGGCTCCTCCGACCGCGTCTGCCTCGTGCGCGACTACACGCCCGAGCAGGCCGAGGCGAACGTCCTGCTCGACTCGCTCGACGACCCCTACCAGTGGATCGTCGACAAGACCAACGAGGTCATGGGCGGCGAGTTCGCAATCGACATGTAGATGCGCGGTGTTGTGGCCTGGCCGTCCCGTCGCGGCGAACAACCGCTAGACTAGGTTCCCTGACAGGACCGACGCACGAAGGAACAGGACCAGCGCCCATGAGCGACCTGCGCAAATACCTCTGGATCGCCTTCATCTCGATGCTTCCCCTCATCGAGCTGCGCGGCGCCATCCCCGTCTCGCAGGCGATGGGGCTGCCGCTGCTCCCGTCGTACGTCGTGTGCATCGTGGCCAACATGCTTCCCGTGCCCATCATCTACCTCTTTGCCCACAAGGTGCTCCTCTGGGGCAAGGACAAGCCTGCTACCAGCCGCTTCTTTACCTTCTGCCTCGAGAAGGGCGAGAAGGGCGGCCGCAAGCTCATGAAGGTCGCCGGCGAGCACGGCACCTTCGTCGCGCTCTTCCTCTTCGTGGCGATTCCCGTGCCCGGCACGGGCGCCTGGACGGGGACGCTCGCCGCGTCCATCCTCGACCTGGGCTTCCGCAAGAGCATCTTCGCCGTCCTGTGCGGCGTGCTTGCCGCCGGCATCATCATGGGCGTCGCGAGCGCGGGCGTCTTCGGGGCCCTGGGCAGCATCGGGTAGGGCTGCCGCAACCTACACGGCAGGGAGAAGACGAAGCGGGGGCGCTGGGCGCCCCCGCTCGCATGTGGGTTTGGGTTGGTGGCGTGCCGGCGCTACTCCGCGGGCTCCTCCTCGGCAGGTGCGGGCTCCTCGGCGGGCTCCTCCTCGGCCGGGGCGACCTCCTCGATGGCCTCGACGACGACCTCCTCGGCGGCGTCCTTGGCGGCCTCGGCCTTTGCGGCGAGGTCGGCGGCCACCTCCTCGCCCTTGGCGGCGATGCCCGCCGCGACGGCACTGCCCTTGGCCACGAGGTCGGCGGCGACGGCCGTGCCCTTGGTGGCGATCTCGTTCATGTCGATGTTATCGACGGTTTCCTTGGCCTTGGCGGCGATCTTCTCGAAGGCGCGCTGGAAGTCGCTCAGGTCGAGCCCGTCGTCGCCGGCGAAGTCGCGGATGGCGCCCTTGACCTTGTCGAGGTCGGAGGCGTCGAGGTTGAGGCCCGTGGCCTTCCTGATGGCGTCGGCAGCCTCGCCGGGTGCGCTCTTCACCTTCTCGACCAGGTCGGGATGGGCATCGAGCAGCTCGTTGATCTTGTTCCTGATGTCCTCCATGGATATGTCCCTCCTCATGGGATCGCATGGCCGCCCCTGCAGCGGTTTCTACCAACCTTGTACCACGGTAGGGCCAATCGCAAACCGCTCCCGCGCCCTCGCGATGGCTGTTCGTTGGGCTTTTGCTCCCGAGCGTCCCATTCCGCCCGCGTCTGGTAAAGTATCTCCTGAGCGTGCTCGGCGGGTGCGGGCGACGTCATGTTCCGAACCTGGTCAGGACCGGGAGGTAGCAGCCATAAGGAGCCTCTGACGGGCGCCCGTTCCCGCAGAGCACGCTCTTCTCATGCGAGGGGGCGGACCGCGTGTTCAGGATTCTCATCGTCGAGGACAACCCGGACGAGCAGGCGACGCTGCGCGCCCACCTCGAGCGCTATGCCACGGAGCATGGCGAGGACTTCCAGATTACCTGGCTCAAGAGCGCCGTCGAGTTCGTCGAGGGCAGCGAGACCGCCGACCTCATCTTCATGGACATCGACCTCCCGGGCATCAGCGGCATGGAGGCCGCGACCCTCCTGCGCAGCTTTGACCAGCAGACGCCCCTCATCTTCGTCACCAACCTCTCCCAGTACGCCGTTCGCGGCTACGAGGTCGACGCCCTCGACTTCATCGTCAAGCCGGTCACCTACTACAACTTCTCGATGCGCATGGACAAGGCCATGCGCGTCATGCGCCGCACCGTGGGCCGCAACGTCGTGATCCAGACCAAGACGGGCATGCGCGTCATCCCGCTCGCCGACCTCATCTCGGTCGAGGTCCTCAACCACAACCTCGCATACCGGGCGGTCGGCTACGACGAGGCGATCGAGGTCCGCGGCAGCCTGGCCGCCGTCGAGCGCGACCTCGCCGGCGCGCCCTTCGTGCGCATCTCGAACAGCTGCATCGTCAACATGGGGCACGTCCGCGACATCCAGGGCAACGAGCTGCGCATGTCGAACGGCGCCGTCCTGTACTTCAGCCGCGCGCGCCGCCGCCCTGCCATGGAGCGCATCGCAGACTACCTGGGCGGGAGCATCTGATGCTCGCGCTGCCCCGCCTGCTCCGCGTCCTTGACCCGGCGCTGTCGGTCATCGAGATCTTCGTTGCCATCCTGCTGTTCTGCGGGCGCCTCCCCAGGCGCGACCGCTTCGCACAGGCGATCGCCGTCACCGCGGCGCTCACCGCCCTTGCGACGGCGGGGGCCATCGCGCTGAGCTACTTCGTCCTGCCGCAGCTGTTCCGCGACGCGTTCGTGATGCAGGTCCTCGCCTGGTCGAGCGTGCTGCTGTTCGCGACCATCGCGGTCATGGCCTGCTACGAGGTGTCGCTGTGGACCGCCCTGTACTGCTGCACGGCCGGCTACACGGTGCAGAATGTCGCGAGCGCGCTGGCGGCCACCAGCCGCATCCTCGTCTACGGGGCAAACCGCGCCAACAGCGACCCCATGGCGGTCGTGCTCTCGCACGTGGTCCTGTCGGTCATCGTGTTCGCCATTGCCTACTGGAAGCTCGTCCACCCCATCGAGCAGAACAACCTCACCATCGTCGAGAACCGCCTGATGCTGCTGGTCCTGGCCCTCGTCATCCTCGTGGTCATCGTGTTCGATCTGGCCAACAAGTCGATCCTGCGCTTCGGCGTGCCCAGCTACCTCATCCTGCTGCTGCGCCTCGTGCACCTGGCGCTGTGCCTGTTCACGCTGGTCATGCAGTTCGAGATGCTCTTCGCCAAGCGCCTGCGCGACGACGTGGCCGCCATCAACCTCATCCGCGCGGAGGACGAGCACCAGCTCAGGCTCACGCGCGAGAGCATCGACGCCGTCAACGACCGCGTCGCGCAGATCCGCGAGCAGGTGGCGCGGCTCGAGCGCTCGGGCTCGGCGGTCGACCGCGACGCCATCGCGCGCATCGAGCGGAGCGTGGGCGTATACGACTCGGTCGTGCGCACGGGCAACGACGTCATCGACGTCATCCTCGCCGAGAAGAGCCTCGTCTGCGAGCGCGAGGGAATCACGCTCACCTGCATCGCAGACGGCGCGGCCCTCTCGTTCATGCCGGCGGCAGACCTGTACTCGCTGCTCGGCAACGCCATCGAGAACGCCATCGATGCCGTGCGCGACGTGAGCGACCCCGAGATGCGCTCGATCGGCCTGGTCATCAGGCGCATGGGCCTGAGGGGCATGGTTGCCGTCAATGTCGAGAACTACTACGAGGGCGAGCTCGAGTTCGAGAACGGCCTGCCCAGGACGACCAAGGGCTCCGCGCTCGTGCACGGGTACGGCATGCGGTCCATGCGTGCCCTGGTCGAGGGCTACGGGGGCACGCTTGCCGTCCATGCCCGAAACGGCGTCTTCCACCTCAACGCGCTCATCCCCACGCCCGCGGACGGTGGTGCCGCATGAGGCTTGTCGTGCTCTCCGCCATGCTCTGCCTGCAGATCCTCTCGGGCACGTACGTGTTCTCGCGGCTGTTCCCCGCGCGCCCGCGCTACCCCGTGCGCCTGCTGCTGTGCTCGGCCCCGCTCTTCTCGGCCACCTTCCTGCTGCTCATCTCCACCCAGGCCTATGCGGCCTCGCACGTGGGGCTGTCGGGCATCCTCGTGTCCGCGCTCGGGCGCATTGCCATCCTCACCCTGCTCACCGCGATGGTGGTCGTCTGCCGCGACACCAATCTCTGGCGGGCGTTGTTCTGCTCCACCTGCGGATACACCATGCGTGGGCTCACCTATGGGCTGGCGACCATCGCCATCGACATTCTGTGGGGCCCCTACGCGCAGGTCAGGCTGAGGTGGATCGTCGCGCTGCTCGCCCTGGGCACCCTGGTCGTGTACCCCGTGTGCAACCGGCTCATGGCGCGCAGCATCGAGGAGCACGGCGTGGTCGCCATCCCCGCCATCCCTATGCTGCTCATGACGGGGATGGTCATCGTCGTCGAGGTCGTGTTCGAGCTCGTGATCGCGGACCTCTCGCGCTACGCGATTCCCGTCAGCCGCGACCTCATCCTGCGCCTGGTCCACGCCTCGGCCAGCGCGTTCATGCTCTTCATGGAGTACGAGCTGCTCTACCGCCGCAGGCTGGAGCGCGACGTGGCGACGATCGGGCGCATCCGGGCCGACGGCGCGCGCCAGTACGAGCTCTCGCGCGAGAACATCGACGCGCTCAACATGAAGTTCCACGACATCCGCCACCAGATCAGGCACCTGGGCGACGAGCAGGACGAGGGCCTCGTCGACCGCGAGCTGCTCGACGACATCGCGCGCGAGGTGCGCGTCTACGACTCGACGGTGAAGACGGGCAACGAGGCCCTCGACGTGCTGCTCACCGAGAAGCGCCTGGCCTGCGGCCACGAGGGGATCACGCTCTCGTGCATAGCCGACGGGTCGGCCCTCGACTTCATGAGCCCCACCGACCTCTACGCACTGCTCGGCAACGCGCTCGACAACGCCATCAGCGCTGTGCGCCTGGTCGACGACCCCGAGAAGCGGACGCTCAGCGTCTCGGTGCGCCGGGGCATGGGCCTGGTCTCGATCCACATGGAGAACTACTTCGTCCACCGGCAGCACCCCAGCGACGCCGAGTACGCCATCGGGGCGATCAAGGCCGTCGTGGGCCATTACGGCGGGACCATGACGATGCGCGACGAGGGCGAGGTCTTCCACCTCAACGTTGTGCTCCCGGTCCATTCGTGACGCAGGAGCCCGCCCGGACCTGCCATTGGGGACGGTTCTTTTTGACAGGTTTTCGCGAAAACCTGTCAAAAAGAACCGTCCCCAATGGCAGGTCCGGGCGGGCGCGCAGAAAACGTGAGAGAATGTCCGTGGAGGAGCGCCGGCCATGCCCGGCACGAGGAGAGGACGTCACCATGAGCGCATCCAAGGTCTACTGGGCCGACCTGTTCACACACAGCCGCAGCAGCCGCACGGCAAAGCTCGAGCGCGTCCTCGAGCGCGGCGGGCTGGGGCAGATCGACCTCGAGAACAAGTTCGTGGCAATCAAGATGCACCTGGGCGAGCCGGGCAACCTCTCGATCATCCGCCCGCAGTACGTGAAGGTGCTGGTCGACTACATCCGCGCGCATGGCGGCAGGCCTTTCCTCACCGACTGCAACACCCTCTACGTGGGCCCGCGCAAGGACGCCCTCGGGCACCTGGACGCCGCCTACGAGAACGGCTTCAACCCGCTCACCTGCGGCTGCCACGTCATCATCGCCGACGGCCTCAAGGGCACCGACGACGTCGAGGTCCCGGTCGAGGGCGCCGTCCTGTGCCCGACCGCCAAGATCGGCCGCGCCATCATGGACGCCGACGTCTTCGTCACGCTCACGCACTTCAAGGGGCATGACCAGACCGGCTTTGGCGGCGCCATCAAGAACATCGGCATGGGCTGCGGCAGCCGTGCGGGCAAGATGGAGCAGCATGCCGCCGGAAGGCCGCACGTCGACCAGGACGCCTGCGTCGGCTGCATGGCCTGCGCGCGCATCTGCGCCCACGGCGCCATCTCGCACCGCGACGAGCGCCCGCGGCTGGCCACCATCGACCAGGACAGGT
>SUUD01000254.1 GCA_015062715.1 Olsenella sp.
CGTACGGCTTGGAGTTCTGGCAGCAGACGAGGGCCGTTGCCGAGGACGGCTACTACATGGAGGTCGTGGGGACGCTCGACTCCGCGAGTCCTCGCGCGACCAGCCTGCGGGATGGCGCCGAGGCGAGGATCGAGGGCATGCTCGACCAGGGCTTCTGGGGCTACTTCCGCTACTCGGATGTCGAGAAGGCCTACTGGCGCAACCTCGAGGATGGAATCTCCTGGCCGATGGAATGGGGCTATATGCAGGGCTGGCATGACGTGCTTGAGTGGAAGGCCTTCTCGGGCTTGGTGGTGGTTGCCGTCTGCATTGCCCTCTCGGGCGTGTTTGCTGGTGAGTACCGTGACCGCACAGCTGCCATCGTACTGCCCACACGCCAGGGCAAGCGCGCGCTACCGGCCGCGAAGGTCGCGGCGTCCCTCATCTTCACGACTGCATATTGGCTTCTGCTCGCGGGGCTCGTCATCGGCTTGCGAGTCGTGCTCTACGGTGCAGACGGCTGGGATCTGCCTCTGCAGGTTTCACAGGGGCTTGACGTTCCCTACCCACTTACAGTGGGGCAGGCGGTCGTGCTGGCGTACGCGCTCGGGTACCTGGTGGCGCTCGGGATGTCGGCGCTGGCCCTGCTCATCTCCTCGAAGGTTCGCTCCACCATGCCAGTCGCCGCCATCACCATGGCGTTCGTCTTCATGGGCGTGCTCGGGCTGTTCATGACGCCAGCCGCGAAGATTGCGCTGCTCACGCCCTTCACCGGACTGAGCTATGCGTACGACTATATGGTGTCGTATGCGGCGGGCCCCCTCGTGGCCGACCTGCCCACGGTGCTGGCAGTTCTCTACGCCATCATGCTCGTGGCGCTCACGCCGCTCGCCATGATGGCGTTCAGGAGACATCAGGTTGCCTAGAGCGTGATGACCGGCCATGGTAATGATCGAAGGTTTTCGATAGGGGCCACGGGGGCTCCCCCGTGCGCGGCGATCTTGAGCCACCTGATAGCCGAAGGGGCAATCAGGTGGCTCAAGCCGCGACGGGGACAGCGAGCGGACGGAGGAGAAGGGCCTGTGGAAGGCATGACCTTCACAAGCCCTTTGACGTACGTACGTGATAGGTAGCTTGCTGGCCCCGCTAACCCCGATGTACATGAGTTAGGCAGCTCGCTATGTACAGAGGTTAGGCTACTTGCTATGGGCAAGTAGCCCGGTTCCCAATGACAGCATGACGGCAATGACAGGAGATTCCCGCTATAGATTGGTGCCGTCATTGCTGTCATTGCCGTCATCGAATCGCCCCTCTGCGACGCGCTCGAGGAAGATGGTCCTAGAGGCCGAGGTCCTCTGGGTCGAGTAGCGCACTCCAGCCTCCAGGAGCACCCGGGAGTGCTCGTTGAGCTTCCGCCCGAGGCTCGCCGCCTGCGTGTCGCCGAGGTCCGCCTCCTCGATCAGCTCCGTCGCGGTCCCCGCCCAGCCGAGCCTGCACTCCATGAAGCGGATGACATCCAGCACCTCCCGGGGCACCGGGCGCTCCTCCTCGCGCTCGACGTGCTGGTTCTCCGCGAGCTCCCACCGGCAGTCGTTGAACTCGATCACCAGCTCCCGCTCGATGACGTCGCGCCCGGTCACCTTGAGGACCGCCTGCTTGTCGCCGCGCTTCCTGTCGAGCACCATCGTCGTGTCTGCGGCGCCGGTGATGCCGTTCGTCCCCGAGACGGTGTTGAAGGGGTCCGGGTCGTCCATCTTGCGCTGGTGGTGCACGAGGACGACGGCCAGCCCGAAGTGGTCTGCCAGCTCCTTGAAGTCGCGCACGTCGCGGTAGTCGGAGGCGTAGGCGCTCTTCTGCGACGACTGCCTGACCGTCTGGAGGGTGTCCACGATGACGAGCTTGGTGCCCGGGTGGGTGCGCGCGAAGCAGGCGATTTCGCCGAGGAGCCCGTCCGCGAGCGAAGGGGCGTTGACGCAGAGGTGGAACGTCTCGCTGCACTCGGCGGCGAGCCTGAAGAGCCGCTGCTGGACCCTGGGGAGGTTGTCCTCGAGCTCGAGGTCGAGGACGGTGCCGCCGCAGGTGGCGAACCCCCAGAGCGGCTCGCCCCTGCTCACGCACTCGGCGAGGCGCAGGACCAGCCAGCTCTTGCCGACCTTCGGGGAGCCCACGAGCAGGGTGACGCCGACGCCTATCAGGTCCTCGACGACCCATCCCGGCGACTTCAGCGGCCTGTTGACCAGCTCCTCCGCGGTTATGGTCTCAAGCATCTCAGTCCCTCCTCAGCTGCCTCATGGCCTCGCGCTCCGCGTCCACGGCGCTCGGGCCCGCCTCGCGCCCGAGAGCGGCGAAGGTCTCAGCGAGCACGGAGAGCACGTGGGCGAGCTCGGGGGTGACGTCACCCGCGTGCTCGATCCGCCTCAGCTCCTCGTAGCAGAGCATCGCCTGGTCCTGCACCGCCCGCTGCACCCGCACGCTGGGATAGACGGTGACCTTGCGGTCGGTGAGCCTGCGCAGGATGTAGTCCTGCTTGGTGAGCCCGGAGAGCGCGACGAGGGAGTCTATCTCTCGCGCCTCCTCCGGCGACACCCGGAAGCCCACGGTGACGCTCCTGAGCCTGCCCGTCCGATCCCTCGACGGTGCCGTCATCTGGGGCACCTCCCCTCTGCGTCGAG
>SUUD01000255.1 GCA_015062715.1 Olsenella sp.
CTCCGGGCCGACTGTCCCGGAGTGGGACAAATCCTCCGGGCTGACTGTCCCAGAGTGGGACAAATCCTCCGGGGTAAGTGTCCCAAAGTGGGACAAATCCTCCGGGGTGAGTGTCCCAGTTTTGTCTGGATGGCTAGGCGCCGGCCACGCTCTCGACCTCGATCTCGAGACCCTGCAGGAGCTCGGTGTCGCCGCTTCCGCAGTGGGGGCACACCTTGCCGTGCTCGATGGTGGCGTAGGTCTTGCCGCAGGCGTTGCACACGGTGACGGCCGGCACGTCCACCACCTCAAGCTCGGCCCCGCGCAGCAGCTCCGTGCGGTCGGCCGCCCAGCGCCAGCAGTCGTCGAGCAGGTGTGGGACCACGCCGGTTACCTCGCCCAGCCTGAGCGTGACGCGCTCGATGGAGGTGAGCCGGTTCTCCCGGCCCACCTCCTCGAGCAGGTCGATCATGTGAAAGACGATCCCCAGCTCGTGCACGGCGCTACTTCTTGAGCTTGTTCCTGAGGATCTTGATGCCGCGCTTGGCCGCATAGGGCAGCAGCACCTTGACCTTGTCCTCGGCCTTGCCCATCCGCGACGCGTCGGGGTTGTCGCGGCGCAGGTGGATGGCGTCGAACTCGCAGCGCGTGGTGCACAGGCCGCAGCCGATGCACTTGTTGGGGTCGACGATGGAGGCGCCGCACTTGAGGCAGCGTGCGCACTCGGTGCGGATCTGCTCCTCGGTGAGGCAGCCGTGCGGGTCGTGCCAGTCGTGCAGGACGCTCCCCAGCTCCTCGACGGGCGGCTCCTGGCGCGGGGCGTGGTCGTAGGAGGAGGGGTTGACCAGGATGTTCTGCTTGTCGAGCTCGACGTAGTGGCGCTGGTTGCGGCCGATGGTGAGCGAGGAGCCCTTCTGGACGAAGCGGTGGATCGAGATGGCGGCCTCGTGGCCGGCGGCCACGGCGTCGATGACGAACTTGGGGCCGGTGTAGACGTCGCCGCCCACGAAGATGTCGGGCTCGGCGGTCTGGTAGGTCTTGGGGTCGGCCACGGCCCCCTTGCCGCGACCGAGCTCGACCGCGGTGCCTTCGAGCAGGTTGCCCCACTCGATTGCCTGGCCGATGGCCATGACCACGTTGTCGCAGGGCACGGTGATGGTGTCGGACTCGTCATAGACGGGCGAGAAGCGCCCGTCCTCGTCGTAGGTGCGCAGGCAGCGCTTGAGGGTGACGCTCGTCACGCGGCCGTCCATGCCGGCGGCAAAGCCCGCGGGGCCCCAGCCGTTGACGATCTCGACGCCGTCCTCGACGGCCTCGGCGACCTCGTCGGGAAGCGCCGGCATCTCGTCGGGCTGCTCCAGGCAGTACATGAGCACCTTGTCCGCGCCGCAGCGGGCCGAGACGCGCGCGCCGTCGATGGCGACGTTGCCGCCGCCGATGACGACGGTGGTGCCGGTGACCTCGTGGTAGGGCTCGACCGCGACCTGGTGCAGGAAGTCGACGGCCGTGACGATGCCGTCGGCCTTCTCACCGGGCACGCCCGCAAGCCGTCCGCCCTGGCAGCCGATGGCCACGTAGAAGGCCGCGTAGCCCTCGTCGCGCAGCTGCTGGATGGTGACGTCCTTGCCCACCTCGACGCCGCAGCGAATGTCGACGCCCATCTCGCGCATGACGTCGATCTCGGCCGCGACGACGTCCTTCTCGAGCTTGTAGGCGGGGATGCCGTAGGTGAGCATGCCGCCGGGCAGCTCGTCCTTCTCGAAGACGGTGGGGTTGTAGCCCATCTCGGCGAGGTAGTAGGCGCAGGTGAGGCCCGCGGGGCCGGCGCCGATGACGGCGACCTTCTCGGGCATGCGCCCGCGCGTGGAGGCGATCACCGGCTCGGGGACCCAGCGCACGTCGGCGTCGAGGTCCTTCTGGGCGATGAAGCGCTTGACCTCGTCGATGGCCACGGCGTCGTCGACGGTGCCGCGGGTGCAGGCGGCCTCGCAGCGGCGGTTGCACACGCGCCCGCACACGGCAGGGAAGGGGTTCTCGCGCTTGATGAGGGCGAGGGCGTCGGTGTAGCGGCCCTCGGCGGCCAGGCGCAGGTACCCCTGGACCGAGACGTGCGCCGGGCAGGCGGTCTTGCACGGCGCGGTGCCCGTGCCGTGGGTCTCGATGCGGTTGTTGTCCTTGTAGTTGGGGTCCCACTGCGCCTCGCCCCAGCTGGTGGCGTCGGGCAGGGGCTGGCGGGGGTACTCGATCTTGCCGTGCGCGCAGGGCAGCTTCTGGCCCAGCTGGACGGCGCCCGCGGGGCAGACCTCGACGCAGCCCGCGCAGGCCACGCACTTCTCCTCGTCGACGTGGGCCACGTAGGCCGAGCGCGACAGGTTGGGCGTGTTGAAGAGCTGGCTGGTGCGCAGGGCGTAGCAGACGTTGACGTCGCAGTTGCAGATGGCGAAGATCTTCTCCTCGCCGTCGATGTTGGTGATCTGGTGCACGTAGCCGTTCTTCTCTGCCAGGATGAGGGTGTCGATGACCTCGTCGTAGGTGATGTAGTGGCCCTTGCCGGTCTCGACCAGGTAGGTGGCCATGTCACCAACGCCAATGCACCAGTTCTGCGGATCGCGGCCGTCGTTGTCGCCGCGGGCTCGCTCGGCGATGCCGCACGAGCAGGACCCCGCCGCAT
>SUUD01000256.1 GCA_015062715.1 Olsenella sp.
TAGGCGCCGAGCGTCGCGACCTCGCACGGCGCTTCTCGAACGCCTCGCTCGCCCTGGGCATGGGGCTCATGGGCGCCATGGCGGTCCTCATGTTTGCCTTTGCCCCCGCCATCATGTCGCTGCTCACGCCCGACGAGACCGTCCGGGCCCTTGGCACCACGGTGCTGCGCATCGAGGCCTTCGCCGAGCCGCTCTACGCCGCCTCCATCGTGGGGACGGGCATCTTCCGCGGGGCGGGCGACACACTGGTGCCCAGCCTCATTGGCTTGGGGACGGTCTGGATCGTCCGCCTGCCGCTCGCATGGCTGCTGGGCCCGAGGCTGGGCCTTGCCGGCATCTGGCTGGGCATGGCGACCGAGCTCGTCATCCGCGGGGCCATCTTCCTCGTGCGCACCAGGCGTGGCAAGTGGCTCGAGGTGCGGTCCGTGGCGGGGGAGGCGTAGGGTCATGGAAAGAAGGCAGGGCGGCCCCGCCTGGGCATGGGTGCTCCTGGCGCTGTGGGTCTGCGTCATCTGGGGGCACTCGCTGGTTCCCGGCGCCGGCTCGGATGCCGAGAGCCTGTCCGTCGTCGGCGTCACGAGGATGCTCTTCGAGACGTTCGGCGTCACTGACGAGCACGTCATGAACGTCATCGTGCGCAAGACGGGCCACTTCTGCGAGTTCGCGATCCTGGGCCTGCTTACCCTCAACGCGCTGCGACCACGCCTTGCGAGGCCGTTCGGGCGCCTCGTGCCGCTGTCCGCCATCTGGGTGCTGGTCCCGCTCGTCGACGAGACCATCCAGCTCTTCGTGCCCGGGCGTGCCGGCATGGTGGCCGACGTCCTGCTCGACATGTGCGGCTTTGCCTGCGCCGTGCTGGTCGCGCGGATCGCGTGTCAGGGGCCGGAGGCCTGACGCACCGCGCGGCGCGTCAGGCCTCCGGCCCCGAAGCATGTTCCTAGCCGCTATTCGTATACGGCCCAGGCGCGCACGGGCAGGCCGGTGGCCCCCTCGACGTGCGGGTAGGTGACGAAGATGATCGCGCCGGTGGCGGGCAGCTGGTCGAGGTTGTCCATCAGCTCGACCTGGAAGCGGTTGGACGAGAGGATGAGGCGCTCGCAGGCGAGGTCGCCCTCCTTGGCCGCCTCGGGCGAGGCGTCGGTGTCAAAGGTCTCGTGGCCGATGGCCGCCACGTTGCGCTCGTCGATGAGGAAGCGCACCACGGGCAGGCTCCAGCCGGGGGCGTGCTCGCCGCCCTCCTCGTCAAAGTTGTTGAGGGCGTCGTTGCTGGGCCAGCGGTGACCCCAGCCGGTGCACAGGGCCACGAAGCACCCGGCGGGGATGGTGCCGTGCTCGGCCTCCCACGCGGCCACGTCGTTGAGGGTGATGGCGTACTCGGGGTTCTCGGCCACCTTGTCGCGGATGTCGATCACCACGAGCGGCAGCACGTGGTCTGCGACCGAGAAGATCTCGGGGCCGGGGGCGCCGGCGGTGAAGTGGTTGGGGAAGTCGATGTGGGTGCCGAACTGCCCGGGGAACTTGAAGGTGTGGATGCGGCAGGACAGCATCTCCTCGTCGTAGTCAAAGACGGTGTGGCAGAGGTCCACCGAACCCTCGGGAATGCCGCTCCAGAAGGGGCTCTCGTTGTTGAGCGGGTGGGTGAGGTCGACCCAGTGGTAGCCCTTGAGCTCGTCGAGCATGTTCCAGAGACCCATCGCTTCCTCCTAGCGTGTCGTGGGGCCATGCGTTGGTACGGTTGTATCATGCGCGGACGTCGTCGGGTGCCCAGACGGGCGAGCGGCTCCGTCAGTAGCGGTTGTGGACCCTCTCGGCGAAGCCGCGCAGGTGGTCGACGAGCAGCTTGGTGCCGTCGTCGAGCGTGACCGTGCCGCTGTAGGTGCCAAAGACCTGGTGCTGGTCGGTCACGATGAGGTGCGCCACGTCGATGAGGTCGCTCCGGTCGACGATGGGCCGGAAGGTGAGGTCGAGCCTGCCCTGCCCGTCCGTGACGTGCCAGGGCTCGAGGTAGCGCGGCTCGCCCTCGTCCAGCCCGGGGATGCCGAACGAGACGCCCTCGAGCTTGTGGGCGACGCCGTCGACGAACAGCATGTTCTCGCTGGCCGCGGAGGTGTCGCCAAAGCCGTACCCCAGGTTGAGCCCAATGACGCGGCCCAGCTGGCGTCCCTGCGCCGCACCCCAGAACCAGACGTTGTCGTAGGTCCAGACGCCGCGCCCCCAGTCGAGCAGGCCGAACGAGTCCTCGCCCGAGAACTCGTGGACGAAGGCGCCCCTGCGGAAGGCGCCGCGCGCCCGCATGCCGACGATCTTGCGGTTGTAGTAGAAGGCGCGCTCGTCGGTTGCCCAGGGGGTGACGATGACCATGGAGTCGCGGGGCTCCTCGTCGAGCAGGAGCTCTGCCTCGAAGTCCTCCCCGGGCGCGAAGTCCCGCATCGAGAAGGTGAGGCGCCTGCCTGCCGGCGTGTGCTCGAACCACACCTGGCAGCGGTCGTTGGCCCAGCAGACGTCGCCCTCGTCGGAGGAGGCGGGAAGGCCCATGTTGCCCAGGGGCATGAGCACGAGCTCGCTCGTGGTGGTGTGGCTGGCGCGCCCGAGGTCGATTACGGCGGCCGAGACCAGGCCTATGTAGCC
>SUUD01000257.1:0-2132 GCA_015062715.1 Olsenella sp.
GGCGCTCTCCCTCGGCCATCTGATTACCGCAGTTGGGACAGTGCATGAGGCCACCTCCGTCCGGGTCTCCTACACTTCCATTATCGCCCGGACGCAGCCGTCCGTCTCGTACGAAACGGACGAGCGCGCCATGATGCCTGTCGCCCTACACGGACCAGCCGGCGTTGGCGCCCTGAAGCTCGACCATGCGGGCGAAGGTCCCGCCCGCCGCGAGGAGCTCTACTGGCGTGCCCTGCTCCACGACGCGTCCCCCCTCGAGCACCACGATCTTGTCAGCACCCATGACCGTACGCATGCGATGGGCGATGACCAGCACGGTCTTGCCCGCGAGCAGCCGCGACAGGGCGCCCTGGACCTTGGTCTCGTTCTCGACGTCAAGCGACGCGGTCGCCTCGTCCAAAAGCACGATGGGCGCGTCCTTGAGCAACGCCCGGGCAATCGAGATGCGCTGGCGCTCACCACCCGAGAGGCGCGCCCCGTTCTCGCCAATCTGGGTGGCATAACCGTCTGCTAGGCGCCCGACGAACTCGTCACAATTGGCGGCAGCCGCCGCGGCCAGGACTTCCTCGTCGGTAGCCCCACGCCGCCCCAGGCGGATGTTCTCCATGATGGTGTCGTCGAAGAGCGTGACGTCCTGGAAGACCATGGAGAACGCGCCCATGAGCGTCTCCGGATCGACGTCGAGCACCTCTACGCCACCCACCGTGAGCGAGCCGGCATCGTGGTCCCAGAGTCGGGCCGCCAGACGGGCGCAGGTGGACTTGCCGCTTCCCGACGGCCCCACCAATGCGGTGACCTCGCCCTCGCGCGCCACGAATGACACGTCCTCGAGCACCGCCTCCTCGCCATAGGCAAAGCCCACGCGGTCGAAGGCGATGTCATGGCCCTGCGGGGCAAAGACCTCGCTCCCCGTAGCCACAGGCGCGTCGAAGACCTCGTTCAGGCGCCGGACCGAGACGTCCGACACGAAGACCTCGGCAATGAGGGCGAGCGACTGGTCGAAGGGCGCATAGATGCGCGTGACCATGAGCAGATACATGAAAAGCGTCATGAAGTCGATCTGTCCCGAGAGAATGAGGCCCACGCCCACCAGCACAGTGGTTGCCATGCCCAGGCGCATGATGACGCTCGCGGCGTTCACGAAGATGCCTATTCGCAGCTCGGCGGCCGTCTGGAGGCGTTCCGACTCGTCGATTAGGTCATCCACGCCGGCAAGGTAGCGCGCCTCCTGGTTGGTGGCGCGAATCTCACGCATGTCCTCGAGTGTCTCCTGGATGGAGTCCGCCACGGCAAGGCCCGCCGCCTTGGCACGACGCGCATAGGCATCGAATACCTTGCGCGAGCCAAAGAGCAGGGCAAACGCAACCGGTACGCCCCACAGGCATGCAAGGCCCAGACGCCAGTCGAGCACCAGCACCATCACGGCGATGATCGCCGTAGAGATGTAGCCACCATAGAGGTAGCCCAGCACGTGGCTCCACACGTGCTCCAGGCGATCGACGTCGCTCATCATCGTCTCGGTAAGCTCGGCCAGGTCGCGATGGCCAAAGAACGAGAGCGGGAGCCTGCGCAGGCGCTCGGCAAGCGCGGTGCGCACATGGCCCACCTCGTCGTAGACCACCGAGTAGGTGTAGTGGTACTGCCTGAGGTGCGTGAGGAACGAGACGGCAACAAACGCCACCACCCCAAGGGCGTACGGCAGGGCACCAGGCAGGGCGGCGCCGTCGACAAGCGTTGCCATGTAGTCCTGCATGAGTAGGTAGAGGATGCCAATGCCCGCCATGACCACAAGGTTCGTGACAACGGTCCAGAGCACGCCCCGCTTGACGTTGGCCTCGCCAGCCTCAGAAAGCGCGTACTTCGCGCGGAACCTCTCGCCAAAGATCATCTAGGCCACCTCCTTCTGGATCTTCCACTGGGCAGCCCGCTGGTAGTCGGCCCACATCCGTGCATAGAGACCGCCCGCGGCCACCAGATCCTCGTGGCCTCCCTGCTCGACCACACGGCCCTGGTCGAGGACAACGATCCTGTCCGCCCCCACCACGGTGGAGAGCCGGTGCGCGATCATGATGACGGTACGGCCCTCCATCAGGCTGGAGAAGGCCTTCTGGATGAGGGCCTCGTTCTCGGGG
>SUUD01000257.1:2142-2627 GCA_015062715.1 Olsenella sp.
CCTCGTCGAGCACCACGATGGGCGCATCCTTGAGAATCGCTCGGGCCAGGGCGACGCGCTGCTGCTCGCCGCCCGAGAGGTACGTGCCCTCGCTGCCAATGCGCGTATCGACCCCTTCGGGCAGCTTGGCGAGGATGTCGTCACACTGGGCCACACAGAGTGCCTCGAGCACCTGCTCGCGCGTCGCGTCGGGACGTGCGGCTCGGACGTTCTCAAGGATGGACGTGGAGAAGAGCCGCGTGTTCTGGAAGACGAAGGCGACGCGGTCCATGAGCACGTGGGGATCCATGTCGCGCACGTCGACGCCACCCACGCGCACGGCGCCGCCGTCCACGTCCCAGAAGCGCGGGACGAGGCTCGCCGCGGTGGTCTTGCCGCCGCCCGACGGACCCACGAGCGCCACGGTCTGACCGGGCTCCACGACAAGGCTCACCCCGTCGAGCGCGGGTTGCGCGGCGCCCTCGTAGGTAAAGGACACGTCCTCG
>SUUD01000050.1 GCA_015062715.1 Olsenella sp.
GCAGGTCTATGTGACCGTCAAGGAACTGCTCGAGAAGATCGAGAGCCTCCGTGGAACGACGGACGAGAGCGACGAAATGAATCGCGTGCTCAGCGAGCTCGAAGGCCGCTGGGCACGGATAGGATACTAGGGTAATAGAACATATGTTCTCTTACGAGAGACGACCCCTGCGGGCACGCTGACTCAGCTGCCCGCAGGCTGCGTCAATGTCGGCGCCACGTGAGTTGCGCAACGTCGCCTCTACGCCCACCTGGCCGAGGGCGCGGAGGAACTCGTTGGCTCGCTGCGACGTCGAGGGTGAGAAGCGGGAGCCCTCGACGTCGTTGAGCATGATGAGGTTGACATGGCAGAGGGTGCCGCGACAGAAGTCGCAGAGGGCCCTGAGCTCGGCATCCGTGTCGTTGACGCCGGCCATGAGCGCATACTCGTAGGTGGGGCGCCGCCCCGTCTTCGCGACATAGGTACCCAGCACGTCATAGAGGTGCACGAGCGACCAGCGCCTGACGCCGGGCATGAGGGCGTTGCGTGTTGCCTGGACGGCCGAGTGCAGGGAGACGGCGAGCGTGAACTGCTCGGGCTCGTTGGCAAACTTGGTGATTCCGGGAATGACGCCGCAGGTCGAGACCGTAAGGTGACGGGCACCGATGCCAAGGCCTGCGGTGGGGGAGTTGAGGTGCCTCAGCGCCGCCATGGTGGCGTCGTAGTTTGCGAAGGGCTCTCCCTGTCCCATGAGCACGACGCTCGTCACGCGCTGACCAAAGTCGTCACCGACATGCATGACCTGGTCGAAGATCTCATCGGCCGTGAGCGAGCGCGTGAGGCCTGAGGCCCCGGTGGCACAGAACGCGCATCCCATGCCGCAGCCCGCCTGCGTGCTCGCGCACACGGAGAGCCTCCCCTGGGGGGAGGGCATGCCCACGCACTCGACGGAGACCCCGTCCTCGAAGGCGAGCAGGTACTTTCGGCTCCCGTCGACGGATACCTGGCGCGCCACCTCGGTCGTGGTGCCCAGCGTGAAACGCTCCTCGAGCTGGGAGCGAAGCGTCGCGGGGACGTTAGTCATCTCGTCGAAGCGCGTGACGCCCTTCTTCCAGACCCAGTCCGCGACCTGGTTGGCCCGCCATGACGGGACGCCCAGGCCCGTGATGGCGTCGGTGAGCTGCTCGCGCGAGAGGGAACGGATGTTGGTGCGCGTGGAGCCACTGGGGTTTGTGTCGATGGACATGGGTTGACCTCTATCGTGTGCCTACCCCAAGGGGTATGGGTGGGGTATCCTTCTACAGATGGGCGTCTTTCGCCCTCAGTATGAGAGTCTAGCGCACACGGGAGCTTTCCCCGAGTGAGGAGCATTCGCATGGGTGTCACGGAGAACCTCTTGGACTGCAAGGTCGCCCTGCTCACGGGCGGTTGGTCGGACGAGCGCGAGATCGCCCTCGCCTCAGCCAGGGGCTGCCTGTCGGCGCTCCAGGCGGCGGGGTTCTCGCACGTCGACATGATGGACGTCGCCGAGCCGGGGTTCGTCTCCCGCCTCGAGCAGGGTGGCTACGACGTCGCCTTCATCGCGATGCATGGCATCTACGGCGAGGACGGCTGCATCCAGGGCCTCCTCGAGATCATGCACATCCCCTACACCTTCTCGGGCGTGCTCGCCTCGGCGCGTGCCACCGAGAAGGCCGTCGCCAAGCAGGCCTACGTGGCCGCCGGCATCCCCGTGCCCGCCGGGCGCGAGGTCTCGGCCGAGCAGGCCGCCGACCCCACGCTCGCCGAGGAGCTCGTCGCAGAGCTGGGGCTCCCTCTCTTCGTCAAGCCTGCGAGCAACGGCTCGAGCTACGGCGTCACGCGCGTGACGGAGGCCGACCAGCTTCCCGGCGCCCTCGCCCTCGCGCTCGAGAAGGACACCCACGCCCTGGTCGAGGAGTGCGTCACCGGCACCGAGATCACCGTGCCGGTCCTGGGCAACGACGACGCCCAGGCGCTCCCCATCATCGAGATCGACACGGGCGCAGAGTTCTATGACCTCAAGGTCAAGTACGAGCCCGCGTCGCTGCACCATGTCATTCCCGCGCGCCTTCCCGAGGCGTCCTACCAGCGCGCGCAGGAGCTGGCAGTCCGTGCCCACCAGGCGCTTGGCTGCGCGGGCGCGTCGCGCTCCGACTTCATCGTCACCGCCATGGGCGAGCCAGTCATCCTCGAGACGAACACGATCCCGGGCATGACCGAGACCTCGCTGTTCCCGGACTCCGCCCGCCATGCCGGCATCGAGTTCCCCGAGCTCTGCCGTCGCCTCGTCGAGCTTGCGCTCGAGCGCTAGACGAGGGGCCTTCCTGGCATGACCATAGAGGACCTGCTCCTTCCCGACACCACCGAACAGGTGCGCGAGAGGTACCTCAGCCTTCCCGACCGGGCGGCCACCGCCGACTTTGGCCTGCTCGAGGAGGACGTCGTCGTCCTCGACACCGAGACCACGGGCCTCTCGGTGCGCACCTGCCGCCTCATCGAGATCGCCGCGGCCCGCCTCAGCGGCCGCGAGGTCGTCGCGCGCTACCACACCTTCGTGCACCCCGGCATGCCCATACCCGCCGAGATCCGTGCCCTGACCGGCATCTCCGACCTCGACGTGATGGATGCGCCGTCGCCTGAGGAGGCCGTGGCGGGCCTTGCCGAGTTTGTGGGGGGCGACCCCGTCATCGCGCACAACGCGTCCTTCGACCGGTCGTTCGTCGAGGCCGTCAGGGGAGGGTCGCAGGTGAGCGACACCTGGATAGACTCCCTCGCCCTCTCGCGCATCGCCCTGCCCCGCCTCTCGAGCCATCGCCTGGCCGACATGGCCGAGGCCTTTGGCTGCGCGGCGGTCTCGCACCGGGCGATGGACGACGTCGACGCCCTCTGCGGCATGTGGCGCATCATGCTCTGCGCCCTCTCCGACCTGCCGGCGGGCCTGCTGTCGCTACTCGCGGGCATGCACGAGGAGGTCGACTGGTCGTTCAGACCCGTGCTCACGCACCTCGCCCTGGCCGCCGGCGACGTGCCCCTCTCGATGGAGCAGGTCCGGCGCGACCTGCTCGCCGGGGTCGCCGACGTCGTGCGCGCGGATGCCCTCGACAAGCTCCCGCTCGACGCCCCTCCGGCCGCCATGGTCGAGGAGGAGTTCGGCCGCGCGGGCATCGTCGGCCGCATGTACGGCACGTTCGACCAGAGGCCCGAGCAGGTGGTCATGGCGGAGCACGTGCGCCAGGCGCTGGCGACCTCGACCCATCGCTGCATCGAGGCGGGGACGGGCGTCGGCAAGTCGGTCGCCTACCTGTTGCCCCTCGCGCTGTTCGCCAAGCGCAACGGCATCACCTGCGGCGTCGCGACCAAGACCAACGCCCTCACCGACCAGCTCGTCTCGCACGAGCTGCCCGCGCTCGCCCGCGAGCTCCCGGGAGGGCTCACGTACTTCAGCCTCAAGGGCTACGAGCACTACCCGTGCCTGAGGAGGGTGCTCCGCTCGGTCGACGCCGAGCTTCCCGTCGACGCCGTCGAGGAGCGCGGCCGCACCGACCACGCCATCAGGCAGGACATGCTGACGGCGCTTGCCACCACGCTCGCCTTCGCCGCGCAGTCACCGTCGGGCGACCTCGACGCGCTGGGCATCAGGTGGCGCTCGGTGCCCCGCCAGATGCTCGTCACCACGCCCGACGACTGCCAGCACATGCGCTGCCCCTTCTTCCCCAAGCTCTGCCTCGTCCATGGGGCGCGGCGCAGGGCGGCCGCGGCGGACATCGTCGTCACCAACCACTCGCTGCTGCTCGCCAACGTCGCCGCCGAGGGGAAGGTCCTCCCGCCCGTCCGCCACTGGGTCGTCGACGAGGCGCACTCGCTCGAGTCCGAGGCGCGGCGCCAATGGGCGGTGGAGGTCTCCGCCGCACGGGCACGCGCGGCGTTCGAGGCGATAGGTGGCGTGCGCACCGGTGCCATCAGGCAGCTCATCGCGCAGGCGGCGCAGACCGAGTCGGCGACCCTGCTCATGGGGCTGCTCACCAAGGCGGCGTCGTCCGTGTCGCGCGCCTCGGTGGCGACCGGCGAGCTGTTCGACGAGGTGGCCGAGCTCGTGCACCTCGCCCCGCGCGGGGGCTATGACAAGGTGACGCTCTGGATAGGGCCCGAGGTCCGCGATACCCCCGAATGGGCGGCCGTCGCCGAGGCCGGCGAGCACGCCTGCTTCTGCCTCGAGGAGGCGACCACCTTCCTCGAGGACGCCCAGGCACGCCTCGTCGAGGAGGTCCACAACCCCGCCGAGGACGTGGGCGTCGCCCTGCGCGAGCTCAAGGAGCTGCTCTCGAGCATCCGCCTCGTCGTCGACGGGACCGACACGAGCTACGTGTACTCGGCGGAGCTCAGCCGCAACCGTCGCAACGTGGGCCAGGAGTGCCTGTTCGCAGAGAAGGTCGACGTGGGCGCGGAGCTGGCGCAGCGCTGGCTGCCCGAGGTCCTGAGCGCCTGCTTCACCTCGGCCACCATTGCCGTGGGCGAAGACTTCTCACACTTCGAGCATGCCGTGGGCCTCGACCAGCTGGGCCCGGGGACCCACGAGTCGGTCCGCCTCGACTCCAGCTTCGACTTCGACCGCAACATGCGCGTCGTGGTCTGCCGCGACCTTCCCGAGCCCAACGACCCCCGCTACCTCGATCGCCTCGAGGACCTGCTCTTCGACGTCCACGTGGCTATGGGCGGGTCGGTCCTCACCCTGTTCACCAACAGGCGCGAGATGGAGCGCGTCTACGAGGGCCTCAGGCCGCGTCTGGCCGACGCCGGGCTGGACCTCGTCTGCCAGGAGCGCGGAGGTACCCGCCAGCTCCGCGAGCGCTTCGTCGCCGAGAGGAGCCTGTCGCTCCTGGCCCTCAAGTCGTTCTGGGAGGGCTTCGACGCCGCGGGCGACACGCTGCGCTGCGTGGTCATCCCCAAGCTCCCCTTCGCGAGTCCCAACGATCCTCTTGGCAAGGAGCGCGACCTGCGCGAGCCGCGCGCCTGGTGGCGCTACTCGCTGCCCGAGGCGGTGCTCTCGGTCAAGCAGGCGGCGGGGCGCCTCATCAGGACCTCGACCGACCAGGGCGTCCTGGTGCTGGCCGACTCGCGGCTCAAGACCAAGGCCTACGGACGGCAGTTCGTCTCGTCACTTCCCTCGAGGAGCCTGGTCGAGCTCGAGGCGGCGCACGTCAGGCGCTACATCGAGACCTGGCGGGCAGGCCTGCGCTAGTCCCCGCTCGCCTCGCCCACGTGCGCGAGGAGCCCCGCGGCGACCTCGCGCACGCGCCGTGCCAGCTCGGGGTCGTCCGTGGTGGCGGTGCCGCCGCAGGCGGCGAGGCGGCGTGCCAGCCAGTCGCCGCCGTAGTAGGGAATGCGGGCGGTGACGCGGTCACCCTCCTGGGAGACCACTTCGAGGCCGGGCCACCAGAGCGTCGTGAGAACCGAGGGGTCGCGGAAGCAGACGTCGACGAGGCGCGCCTGCGCCGAGGCGGCCTGCTCGTGACGCGTCGCCGTCCCGCGCTCCTCGACGTCGTGGATCCGGTCCGCGCGGAACGCGCGCATGCCCTGCCGGTCGACATCGAAGGCGTCGACATACCACATGCCCTCGGCCTGGTGGAGCCCCGTGGGGTCGACGGTGCGCCACCGCGGCTCGGCATCGAGGCGTCCCTGGTAGAGCAGGCCGACACGCCTGCCCGCGCACAGGGCGCGGACGCAGGCCTCGAGCGGCGTCGTGTCCCCGTCGCCCGAGGGGGCGTCGCAGCGCTCCGCCTCGTCCTCGCTCACCCCGGCTGCCACCATCGAGGCACTGATGCGTTTGCGCAACGAGTTGCTTTCTGAGATGCCCACCCGGTCGAGGGCAGCGACGAGGGCGATGGTCTCGTCCCTGGTGAGGCGCAGGCGCCGCCCGCGCACGCCGTCCTCGATGAGGGCCATGTCGGGGTCGCCGTCCTTGAAGTACAGGGGGAGGAAGAACTCCTCGCCGGCGGGGAGCACCTTGATCGACTCCATGAGGCGCTCGGCGAAGTCCTCGGAGTTCGAGAAGCGCCGGGCGACCGCATGGGCGTTGACCATGTCGCCCTCCTCTGAGAGGCCTCCCAGGATCGCCAGGATGATGCGGGTCATCTCGGAGCTGCCGGGCCTGCCGGCGCCATCCCTCCTAGCGCACATCGCCCAACACCCCCTCGAGGACCTCCCGGAACGCGTCGACCAGCTCGGGAGGGGAGAGGGGCACGACCCCCTCGGAGACGGCCCATATGGCGGCGACCCGGACGTCTGCCACCTGTGCCTCGAGCACCCGGCGCCCGCGCTCGTCGAAGACCCTGCCTGCGGCAGCCACGTCGTCTGCCACCTCGGCGGCGAGCTCGTCTGGCACGAGGAAGCGCCCGCTTGTGGTTGCGGGGCCCATCTGGAAGGGAAGCCGCACGTAGTCGTCCACGCAGAAGTCCCCGGGTATCTCGTAGGGGGTGCCGGGGACGGGGTGCGAGGAGACGACGCGGTCGGCACGAAGCGACCGGACGCATCCGCGGTCGAGCCCCTCCTGGCCGAAGGGACAGGTCACGAAGTAGAGGTTGCCGCGCAGGCCGAAGGTCCCCAGCACGGCCACGCGTCGCCGCGACTCGCGGCCCTGCGCGTCGCGGTACTCGACGTCGCAGGCCACGCGTCCCAGGAAGGCCCGCCTGAGGCCGCCGACGGCGGCGGGCAGCTCGGCGAGGCTGATGCCGGGCAGGTCGGGGAGGACGTCCTCGAAGGAGTTGTTGACCTTGGCGAGCGCGAGCATGAGGTCGCTCCCGAAGGGGAAGGTGGGGTCCGAGCAGAGCGGCTGGCACATGAGGTCGACCACCAGGGCCTCCTCGTCGGTGAGGCCGCTCGTCTCGACCATCGACACCGGGTCGATGCGCCAGCCCCCGTCGAGTCCCAGGCCGCCCTCGACCTGCTCCACCTGGACCCCCAGCTCCCCGAGGGTGCGGCGGTCGCGCAGGAAGGCCAGGTCGAACGCCTCGGCGGAGCGGTCGGGGTAGAGGGCGTCGCGCACGTACTGGGTGGGCACGGGCGACGAGGCGTTCATGAGCATGAGGGCGAGGCCGGCTACGCGCTGGGCGCGCTCGTCGTCGCGGTTGAAGGCAAAGGCCCGTGTGTCAAAGGCGTCTTCCACATGCCCTCCGTCCCGTGTGCCGTATGGCCCGCCCCGTCCCCTCGCATGGTAGTGCATGTGGCCCCCTCGCTCCACCGGCACCACCCGAGGGCGCCGTCGAACAGGCCCAATGCAGTCGATTTGCCTGACAGGGGCTGGTAGAGGGTCTATACTAGGACTTTGGTATGGCCCGCGCACCAATCAGATTCCGAAAGGCCGAGACATGGCTACGACCACCGAAGAGTACCTCGAGTACCTCGACCAGCAGATAAGCATCGCTCCGGCGAACAGCCAGGAGGAGCTCGACGCCTCCGTGTGCCTGGAGCGCCTCTTCAAGCTCCACGACGTCGAGACGGACGTCCAGGAGTTCGACATGCCCTCGGCATACCCCATGGTCAAGGGCATCGTGGAGGTCCTGCTGTTTGCCGGCGTGCTGCTGTCGGGCTTCACCACCACGCCCGTCGTCATCCCGAGCGTGCTCGTGGCGATCGCCGCCGGCGCGCTGCTCATCTCTGACGCGCTCGGCTACAAGGTGCTGAGCAGCATCGGCCCCAAGGGCAAGAGCCAGAACGTCATCGGCTACCACCCCAAGACCGGCGACCTCGCCACGAAGGGCAGCCGCCCCATCGTCATCGTGGCCCACTACGACACGCCGCGCGAGAGCGTCCTCGCCCGTCCCGAGATCGCGCGCTTCCAGGGCATCGTCAAGCGCCTTGCGTACGTGCTGGTGCCGGTCGCCACGGTGCTCGCCCTCATCCAGCTCGTCTTTGGCGCAACCTCCCTGGCCCGCCGCATCCTCTGGCTCATCGCGCTGGTTGCCACCCTCCCGGGCGGCTTCCTCGGCGTCGCCGCCATCATGGACAGCGTCTCCGCCTGCACCATCGGCGCCAACGACAACAAGTCGTCGGTCGCCGCGCTCCTCGGCGTGCTCGAGGCCGTCAGGCCGACCACCGGCAAGCTCGAGCTTGCCCGCCCCGCCGAGCCGACCACCTATGGCGTGCGCCATGGCGCCGAGGTCATCGCGGCCATGGGGATGCTCCCCGAGGACTGCGAGGTCGTCTACGTGGACGACGCCCCCGAGGAGCCCGTGGCGCCTGCGCCCGAGGACGAGGCCGAGGTGGAGGCCGTCGACGTCGCTCCCGAGGAGCCCGAGGAGGAGCCCCTCATGGGAGACGGCGACGACAGCGGGTTCTCTGCCATCGACCCCGACCCCGACGCCACCGCGCCCGTCTCGCTGGGCGAGCGCCCGACGCCCCCCTCGCCCGAGGACCCCGCCTGGGGCAGCACCGACTTCCGTCCCAACCCCGACAACGTCGCGCGCAGGGCGTCCCTCTTCGACCTGCCCGACCCCTCGGTGAGCACGACCGACCCGCTTGACGCGGGCATGCCCGAGACCCCCGTCATCCCCGCACCCGTGCGCCTTGACGACGAGGCCAAGACCACGGTCTTCCGCTCGATCCCCAAGATCGAGGAGGGTCCCGCCGTCGCTCCCGCCCCGCGCGCCGAGGAGCGCACGGAGGCAAAGAGGAACCTCTTCTTCGGCCGCAAGCGCAAGCAGCAGGACGAGTCGATGAGCGAGTGGCTTGGCGTCGACGCCGACTTCGACGCCAAGGAGGACGGCCGCAACATCGGCTCCTGGGACCACTTCAACGACGACGAGGACGGCACCTGGAAGGGCGGCGCCGCCCTCGACCCCAGCCTGCGCCCCCTCGACCACGCCGACGAGCAGGACGGCCTGCTCGTCGACCATGACGTCGTCATGGGCGAGGTCTTCGCCGACGAGGGCCTGGCCCTTCCTGAGGACGAGGAGGTGCTCGGCGTCGAGGACCTGCAGGAGGCCATCCTCGAGATGGATGACGACGCCCTCGTCGCACATGACATCTGGTTCGTCGCCCTGGGCGCCTCGTCGCTCGACCATGCGGGCATGAAGGCCTTCCTCGCCGACTACCGCAAGGCCTGTCGCGGCGCCTTCGTCATCAACCTCGACAGCGTCGGTGCGGGACAGCTCACCGCCATCACCGCCGAGGGCGTGCACAACCGCCGCAAGGCCGACAGGCGCATGCTCAGGCTCTTCTCGAACACGGCACGCGACCTGCACATAGAGCTCGCCCAGGCTGGCCACACCTGGGGTGACACCGACGCCACCCCCGCGATGCGCTCCTCCATGCGCTCCGTGACCATCATGGGCATGGGCGAGACCAACACCCCCGCCCTCTCGGGGACCCCGCAGGACCTCATGGAGAACGTCGACGCCGAGCAGGTCTCGGCGGTCGCGCGGCTGGTGACCGAGCTCATCCGCCGCTCCTAGCGGACAGTCGTCACGCTGCGAGGGGGCCGGTCGCATGACCGGCCCCCTCTGCCATCAGTAGATCCTCCTCCTCGGCCTGTGCCTCCTGCGCAGGCGCGAGCCGACGGAGGCTGCCACGACGGACGTGCCGGCCAGGGCCACCGCGGCGGGTATGGCGACGCCGGGCGTCGAGTCGCCCGTCTTGGGAGTCGTCCCGCCAGGGGCCGTTGGCGTGGGCGCGTCCTGGCGCGGGACCACGCGCATGGTGACGGGGAGGGTCTGGTTCTCGCTGGTGAGGTCCGCATGGCGGGCGACGAGTTCGCCGTCGCACCAGAGCTCCTCGAAGGCGACGACGCTCCTGCCCTCGAGGCGCGAGAGGTCGGCCTCGAGCGGCACCTCGACGGTCTCGTCGGCCAGCTGCGGCACGAAGGGCATCGACGAGGCGTCGCCCACCTGCTCGCCCGACTCGCTGTCGTGGAGGGTGCCCTCCAGCGTGTACTCCCGCCCCAGCACGAGGCCCTGGCAGGTGACCACGTCGGTGAGCGTTACCCTGTCGGCCGGCGCCTCACGCGCCCCCTCGTGGAAGAGGCGCGTCTCGAGCATCGGCACGGGCTGGTCGCCCACCGTCCCGCGGTCGACCACGTGGGCGTCGCGCGTCACGAAGACCTCGAAGCTCACCAGGGCGAGCCCCTCGTTCGCCGCGCAGCGGACCTCCTGGACCACATAGGTGTCGTAGGGGA